>CAZIAA010000219.1:0-3474 GCA_964537365.1 uncultured Sandaracinobacter sp. | reverse complement strand
GTGCGCTTGGAATCAGCGATATGGTGATGGGCAAGCATATGGGGCGTGTGGTCGGAGCGCTGGGCGGGCGTGTTGGCGCCTATCGGACCGCGCTGGCGACAACGGCGCCGCCTGCACAACTGGCAGAGACACTGGCGCGTAATGTCTATCGTGGCGAGGCCACGTCCGAAGTTGCGGAAAAGCTGGCCGCGGAAGTGCGCATTCTGGCGCAGCGTATTGCCGCGGCCAGTGACACGGCCCTTCTGGAGGGCACAATCACATGACTGGCCGTTCGGGGCATGTCATGTTGCTGCGCCATCTGCATGCTGTGCCGCAACCCTTTCATATGGAAGCCGATGCGGGTTTGCGGCTGACACTGGCGCAGCGCTTTGATCTGGAATCCATTGCCTGTCTGGTCGCCGATATGGAGCTTTGGCGCGAGGGTGGCGGTGTTGAGCTGGCCGGGGAATTCACTGCTGACGCGGTGCAGAAATGCGCCATTTCCGGCCAGCCGGTGGCCGCCCATGTGGCCGGTTCCATTCGCCTGCGCTTCGAGCCGGAAGTGCGGCACAAGCCGGAAGATGTCGACCTCGATTCAGAGATGCTCGATGTCCTGCCGCTGGAAGGTGATACGCTCGATCTCGCCGAAGCAGTGGCGCAATCCTTCTATCTGGCGCTCGATCCCTATCCGCGCGCGGACGCGGAGACCCTGCGGCAATACCGCCGCTATCTGCTGAGCGAACAGGAGGCAGCGCGACAGCAGCAGGAAGCGCAACGGCAATCGGGGCCATTCGCCGGCCTGCGCGGAATTGCCGGTTCCAGCGACAGCGATTCGTGCCGTTGATTGCTGGAAATGCCAGGCTCTAGAAATCGCGGCAGATACCGTTCTGCTCCCAGTCGCCATAGCGTGTCGGTTCCGGCCCGCGCGGGCCGCCGATTTCCTCGGGGAGTGTCTTGTCGCTGGTGGCGACCGGCGTTGCGGAATCGGTCTCGGCTGGCTGCTCCGTGGTTGCGGGCGCGGGAGCGGGGGATTTTTGTTCAGTCATCGGGCGGGATTTCCAATCTTGCAGCTGTGATCCGGGGTTTTGCAGCCGCGCATAGCATGTTCGCGGGGCTGGCGGCACCGGCCTTGGCGCGACGGGCGCGGCATTGCCGGGGCAGATTATGAGCCGCCCGGCGCGAATGCAATCATCGGCGGATGGCGTTGCCCCGCGCCGGGCGGCCGTGCATCTGTTGCACGATGTGCTGGTGCTGGGGCGGCCGCTCGATCTGCACCTGCAGCACCATCTGCAGCCGCTTTCCAGCAGCGATCGCGGTTTGGCCTATGCGCTGGTGGGGGCCGTGCTGCGCAATCTCGACGGGCTGGATGCCTTGATTGATTCGGTCTGCCGCAAGCCGGTCGCCAGCGATGCCCGGGCGCGGCAGGTGCTGCGTGTCGCGCTGGCGGGACGAATCATTCTGCAAACGCCGGATTATGCCGTGGTGGCGACTGCATTGCCGCTGGTGCAGGGCGGTGTGCGCCGCTTTGTGCATGGAGTGTTGTCGAATCTGTTGCGACAGAATCCGGCCTTGCCGCCACCGCGCCTGCCGGCCATCTGGGCGGCGCGCTGGGAAAAAGCCTGGGGCGAAGCCGAAGTCCTGGCCGCCATGCGACAATTCGCGACCGTGCCGCCAACCGATCTGACGCTGAAGAATGCCACGGTCACTCCGCCGCTGGCGGCGCATGCGGGGGCCATGTCGCTTCTGCCCGGGCATTGGCGCCTGCCGGGGTCGCAGATCATCCGCGATCTGCCGGGCTATGCTGCGGGCGAATGGTGGGTGCAGGATCTGGCGGCCAGCCTGCCGGCGCGGCTGTGCGGGGACGTGCATGGGCTGCAGGTGCTGGACCTTTGTGCTGCGCCCGGCGGCAAGACGCTGCAACTGGCCGCGGCCGGTGCGCAGGTGACGGCGCTCGATATTTCCGCCCTGCGCTTGCGCCGCCTGCGCGACAATCTGCAGCGCTGTCAGCTACGGGCGCATGTCGTCGAAGCGGACGCGTTGCAATGGCAGCCAGCGCAACAGTTTGACTGCATCCTGCTCGATGCGCCCTGTTCCGCCAGCGGCACCTGGCGCCGGCATCCGGATCTGCTGCACATCAAGGCCAGTCTGGATCTGGCGCCACTCGTTGATCTGCAGACAAGATTGTTGGCGCGGGCGGCCAGCTGGCTGAAGCCGGGCGGGCGGCTGGTCTATGCCGTCTGTTCGCTGGAGCCAGCCGAGGGGGAGGGGATTCCGGTTCCGGACAATCTCATGGCCGATCCCGTGCAGGCGTCCGAACTGCCGGCTGAATTGCCGGCTGCGCTGCTGGCGGGCGGGCATCGCATCCGCACCCTCCCGTCGACATTCGCCGACGTCGGAGGGGCGGATGGATTCTTCATGGCGCGTTATCGCCGCGCCTGAACGACGAAACCGGCCTTAGCGGCAGTTGACACCGCCGCGATCGATTTCGCGTCCGAGCAGGCCACCCAGAGCGCCGCCGATCACCGTGCCCAGCGTTTTGTCGCCGTGATTGGCAATGACATTACCCAGCGTGCCGCCGGCCACTGCGCCGACGATCAGTCCGGTGGTGCCATCCTTGCGGCGGCAATGGACGCGGCCGTTGGAACCCCACCAATAGGGCGAGGCATAATTCGCCTGCTGCGAAGTATAGGCATAACGGGGGGCCTGATTGTAATATTGTCCGGGCGCATAATTGCGTGGCGGCGCCACATAGACCCGACGGGCGTTGTTGCGGCTATTCACCCGGCGGCCGTCCTGATAGCCTTGTTGATAGGCCCTGGCCTGGCTTTGGCGGGCTTTTTGCTGCGATTTGTGCGTGTTGTGCTGATAGGCGCGTGCGTGCCTGTTGTTGTGATCAGGCTTGGCATCGACCGCTCCGGTCGCCGTGAGTGCCGCCACCGCAGCCGCCAGAATGAGAGTGTTCCTGGTCATTCGACAGATCCTTTCCCCGTATCTATACGCTGCTCTGGCTCACAATCACTTGCACCAGGCTGAAGCGTCGGTTCAGCACCGGTATAGCTGTTAGCATATTTGAGGCGTCGATGCGCAAAGTTCGTTTGTTTCTGGGGCTTGGATTCGGCGGCATTCTGGCACTCTCTGTCGCTTTTGTCTCTCTGGTCCTCAGCCAGCCGATTGCTTCCGGGACGGTGCGTCAGATTCCGCTGACCTCGGAACTGCTGCCCCTGAAGCGCTCGGATCCGGGGCAGTCGCGGGTAGGCCGGCTGCGGTTCATGGGGGCGATTGCGCTGAAATCCGGCGATCGGGAATTCGGCGGGGTTTCCGGAATCATCTGGGAATCGGAATGCAAGCGTCTGCTGGGAGTGTCCGATACCGGATTGTGGATCGTGCTGGAGCCGCAAGAGCAGGACGGCCGCCTGATCGGTGTGACGGCGGGCTGGGTTGCGCCCATCCTCGACATGCAGGGCCGGAAGCCGACCGACAAAGTCGCTGCGGACA
>CAZIAA010000218.1:0-3479 GCA_964537365.1 uncultured Sandaracinobacter sp. | reverse complement strand
AAGCTGCACATCGAGGCCCGACCGGCGCGCCGCCGCCAGCATGGCGGCGGACGCATCAATGCCCAGAACCCTGGCCCCTGTGGCGGCAATACGCTGTGTCAGCACACCATTGCCGCAACCGAGATCGAGAATGGATTCCCCGGCCTGTGGTTGCAGCAGATCCAGTGCCGCTGCGCCCAGCGCCGGCACGAAATTCGCATGGGTGGCATAATCGTTGGCGTTCCAGGCCAAGACCGGGCTTCCTTCTTTGCGGCAAGAGCGGCCGGGGTCAGTTTATGCGCACGACTGCCTTTCCGACAAGCTTGCCTTCGGCCATGGCGCGGAAAATCTCCGGCGCCGCAGCCATGCCGACTTCCTTTTGCACCACGGGCCGCAGCCGCCCTTCCGCCGCCAGCCGGTCGATGGCCTGCCGATGACGCAGCCCCGCCGCCGGGTCGCGGCGGCCGGCTTCGCCCGCGCGCACCCCGACGATTTCGATTCCCCGCAACAACACCAGATTGGTGGGCAGGCGCACGGGCGCGCCGCCGACAAAACCAATCACCAGATAACGCCCGCGCCAACGCAAGGTGCGAATGGCCGGCCGCACCAGCGGCCCGCCCACGGGATCGTAAACGACATCCACCTGGTCCTTCAGCGCCGCAAGATCCGGCGCCTCGCGGTCGAGAACGATCACTTGATGCGCCCCAGCCTCCAGCAATGCCGCCTTCTTGGCCGGGGCGGATGTCGCTGCAGTCACGCGCGCGCCCAATGCAACCCCCATGCCGATCGCCAGCAGCCCCATGCCGCCGCTGGCACCCAGCACCAGCAGATGTTCACCCGCCACCAGCCGCCCACGCGCCACCAGCCCGACCCAGCCAGTGAGAGCGCCGACGGTAAAACCCGCGGCCTGGGTATCCGAAAGCGCACCCGGGACCGGCCGCACCGACTCCAGCGGCAGAGTGACCCGCTCGGCCAGGAGGCCGGTGCGCCCGCCGACAATCACGCGCGTGCCCATCAGCCCGGGGGCAACGCCGTCGCCAACGGCAATGACTTCGCCCACGCCTTCCATGCCCGGCGTGAACGGCAAGGGCGGGCGGTATTGATACCCGCCCGACAGCATCAGCAGGTCGGGATAATTGATCGCCGTCGCCCGCATGGCCACAGTCACTTCACCCGCACCGGGCGCTGCCGGCTCCGGCCCGTCCACCAGCCTCAGCGCATCAATTCCACCCAGTTCGCGGACAATCCAGCTTCGCAATCCCGAACTCCTCCCGGATCTCTCGTTTCTGATTACGCCTCCCGGTTGCACAGGCAGCCCGATCCATGTCAATGCTCAAGCTGGACGGAGTTGCATCGGGGAGGAGAAGGCTCGCATGTTTTCATTTGGCCGGATTCTGGCGGCGCTTGGCGGTTCGCTCGGCGACAGGCCCGCCCTCATTCATGGCGACACGGTCGTCAGCTGGGCCGAATATGATCGCCAGACCAATGCGCTGGCGCAGGCGTTCCTGTCGGCGGGGGCAGCTGCAGGTGACAGGGTGGCGCATCTGATGCGCAATTCGCCGGCCTATTCGCTGACGCTGGGGGCCAGTTTCAAGGCCCGCATGGTGCATGTCAACGTCAACTACCGCTATACCGGCGCGGAATTGCTGCACATCCTGCAGGATTCCGATTCCGCCATCGTCGTGTTCGATGCGGAGTTCGCCGACACGCTGGCAAACTTGCGCGCGCAACTGCCGGACGTACGGCTGTGGCTGCAGGTTGGTGGCGTACCGCCGCCCTGGGCGCAAAATTTCGAAACCGCAGCCAGCGGCGCAGCGACGCCGGTTCAGGCCGAGCACAAGTCCGATGACCTGCTGCTGCTCTATACCGGCGGCACCACCGGCATGCCCAAGGGCGTGATGTGGGATCAGGGCATATTGTGGGAAGCGCTGGGCGGCGGCGCGCCGGAACCGGGCGCGCCGATGCCGGCCACGGTCGACAAATTGCTGGCGCAGATCAACGCTGCGGAAACCGGCCGCAAGATTCTCATCCTGCCGCCGCTCATGCACGGTACCGGCCTGGTTTCCGCCATCAACACGCTGATGGTCGGCGGCACGGTCATCACCACGACCTCGGAAAATTTCGATCCGGTCGAGGCATTGCAACTGGCGGAAAAATACAACCCCGAGATTCTGGTCATTGTCGGCGACGCTTTTGCAAGGCCATTGCTGCGCGCGCTCGATGCCGGCCGGGGGCGCCTCGGTCAGGTCGGGACGATGCTGTCGTCCGGCACGATGTGGTCCCCCGAAGTGAAGGCCGGCCTGATCGGCCATTGCCCGGGCCTCATCTGCGCCGACAGCTATGGTTCGTCCGAAGGTATTGGCTATGGCGTGGCGATGGCGGCCAGCGGCACCGAGAACATCCCGGCCCGTTTCGTCCATGACGGCCGCACCACCCTCATTGATGTCGACGAAGACAGCGGCGAAACGCGATTGATTCGCCACCCCGGCCAGGCCGGGCGCGTGGCCCGCAGCGGCCCTCTGCCGCGGGGCTATTGGAAGGACCCGGAAAAATCCGCCCGGACTTTCGTCACTGTCGACGGGCAGCGCTATACCATGCCCGGCGACTGGGGTGTGCTGGAGCCGGATGGTTCCATCACTCTGCTCGGCCGCGGCAGCCAGTGCATCAATTCCGGCGGGGAAAAGATCTTCCCGGAGGAAGTCGAGGAAATCCTGAAAACCCACCCCGCCATCGAGGACGCGCTGGTGTTTGGCGTGGCGGATGAAAAATGGGGCCAGGCCGTGACTGCGGTCGTCGAGGCCCTGCGCAATGTTCCCGAAGCCGAGCTTGTCGCCCATGTGCGCCAGTATCTGGCTGCCTATAAAGCGCCGAAACGAATCGTTACGGTGGCGAAAGTGCCGCGCGCGCCCAATGGCAAGGCCCGCTATGACGAAGCGCGTCGCCTGTTCGAAGCCGCCGCTGCTTCCGCCGCCGGAAACGCGCTTTAATGCTCCGCAGCAAGCGGCAGGACAAAGGTAAAGACCGCCCCCGCGCCCGGTTCTGAACGAACATCGATACGACCGCGATGGCGTTCGATCACGGTCTTGACGAACGCCAGCCCGAGGCCGGTGCCGGCGACGCTGCCCGGCCCGGAATCGACCGGCGCGCCGCGGCTGAAAACTTCGAATATGCGCGGCAGATCGGCCGGCGCGATGCCGCGCCCGGTATCGGCAATTTCACAACTGGCGTCGGTGCCGCTGGTCCAGACGCGGGCGTTCACCACTGTATCATTGCCGGAATATTTGATGGCATTATTGAGAATGTTCACGACCGATCGCGTCAACAGAGCCCTATCGCCCGTTACCAGCACTTCCTCCGCCGGCACATCGACCAGAATGCGGATATTGCGCCCCTGCGCCAGCGGCCACAGGTCATCGGCGGCATCCAGCACGCAATCGGCCAGATTGACCGGCTCTTGCGCGTAATTGCTGCTTTTGGCGCGGGCCAGATGCACGAAATCA
>CAZIAA010000217.1:0-3479 GCA_964537365.1 uncultured Sandaracinobacter sp. | reverse complement strand
GGCATCCGGCGCATCGCCGTCGGCTGTGCCTCCCGCCATTGTTTCGGCACTGGTGGGTGGTTGCGGGGTCGACGGCCACGGTTCCGGGCGGGCTTCCCAGATGGTCTGACAGGCGTGGCAGCGGGCGCGGCGGGTCTGAAAGATCGTGCCCCCATTGCCATCCCCGGTGTCCGGATCTGTCGGCCAGTCTGCTGCATCGATTTCGTATTTGGCCCCGCATTCGGGACAGGTCAGCCGCATGCCTTGGCATGTTCCACAGCGCCATCGGCAAGACAAGCGCTGTTTATCGGTCGTACCGAAATCATCCAAAATCATCCCGAGCGTTTTCATTTGCCGCCACTGCGGCTATTCCGGCTGCGCAATGGCAAGCGCGCGCAACAGTGGACGCCGGCGGACGGCGGCATCCGGGCATGGGTTCGTCGCCACATGCGTGCGTGTTGCAGCGCTGCTGCTGCTGCTATGGGTGGCGGGGTTCCTGCTGTTCCTGCTGAAGCTGCCCGGTCCGGCGGCCGATCGCACGACGACCGAAGCCGTGGTGGTGCTGACGGGCGGGCCGGGGCGGGTAGCGCGCGGTGTCGAGGTGCTGCGCGCGAATCTGGCGCGGCGCCTGCTCATTTCCGGAGTCGACCGGCAAGTGCGGCCGGCGGAACTGCGCGACGCCGCGGAAATTCCGCCGGAATTGTTCGATTGCTGCATCGATCTCGGCTTTGAAGCCGAAACCACCCGCGCCAATGCCCGCGAAGTCGCCGACTGGGTGCGCGCGCATGGCTTTCTGTCGGTGCGACTGGTCACGGCCAGCTATCATATTCCACGCGCCCGGGCGGAACTGGAAGCACAATTGCCCGCCGATGTGGTGGTGGTGGCGGATGGCGTCGATGCCGGCCTGCCGTTGCTGGCCATGTTGATGGAATATACCAAATTTCAGGCGGCCTGGCTGATGCTGCGGGTGCGGCCGGTGTGACGGGGGCGTGCTGATGGGGGTGGTGCGGACGGTCCTGTTCTATTTGGTGTTCGGCATTATTTCTTTGATTCTGGTGCCATTGATGGCGCTGGTGTCGCTGCTGTCGGAACGCATCCCGCGTTATGGCGCGCATCTTTGGTCCATGGCTTTTGTCTGGACGGCGCGGGTGTTTCTGGGCATTCGTCTGGTGGTGCGGGGCCGGGTGCCGCAAACGGCCGTGCTGGTGGCGGCCAAACACCAGTCCTATTACGAAGCGATCCTGACGCTTTGTCTGTTTGATCATGCCGCCGTGGTGATGAAGGCGGAATTGCACCGCATCCCGCTGTGGGGGTTTATCGCCAAGCGGCAGGGCAGCATTTTCGTCGATCGCGCCCAGCGCGGCACGGCATTGCGCGCCATGCTGAAACAGGCACAGACACGCGCAGCGGAAAACCGGCCGATCTTCATCTTTCCCGAAGGCACGCGCACGGCGGTGGGCACGGCGCCGCCGCTGCGGGCCGGCCTGTTTGCCCTGTATCGGGCGCTGGAACTGCCGCTGGTGCCGGTCGCGCTCGATAGCGGGTGTTGCTGGGGCAAGGAATTCGCCAAGCGGCCGGGCACGATCACCATCAGCTTCCTGCCAGAAATTCCGCCGGAATTGCCGCGGTCCGAACTGAACGCGCGCGTGCACGCCGCTATCAATCAGGATCCCGTCAGCGCCGAGGTGCGATCGTGAAATTCCGCATTCCGAAAATTCGTATCCCATTGTGGGTGACGCTGCTGCCGCTCGTGGCCGGGGGGCTTGGCTGGTGGCATTTGTGGCAGGGCTATGCCGAGGAACTGCGCGGCAGTCTGGCGCAGATCCTGCCCGAAGGCACCGACATTCAGCTCAGCGGTTTTCCCTATCGTCTGGAAGCGAAGGTGGATGGTCTGGCATTGTCGCAGCGCACCGCAGCGCTTTCCGGCGAACTGTCTGCCTCACAACTGACGGTGCACCGTGTGCCCTGGCAGCGCAACCGGCAGGTGTTGACCCTGATGCAGCCGGATATCGAGCTGGGCGTCATGCCATTGCGTTTTGCCCGCACCCGTCTGCGCGCGCCGAGTGCGATTGCGTCGCTGCATCTCGAAGGCGCGCAGATCGCGCGGCTGTCGGTGGTCTGGGAACAGCCGCAAATCGCTGCGGCTTTCCTGCCGTCGCCGGCGCGCGCGGAAAAGTTCGAAGCGCATTTCCGGGATACGCCCGCCAATACGACACCTGCGCCCGAAACCAACGCGGATCAGGCGCGCGCGGATATCGTGCTGCTTGGTGAAGATCTGCGCTTTGGCGCCGGCAGCCCGGTGCAACTGGATCTGCGCGCCAGCATCACTGCCAAGGCACCACTGCACCGCTTTGCCGATTGGCAAACAGGCGGAACGCTGCGGGTGGAAACATTCACCCTCAGCGACGCGGGCGGCGAAATATTGCGCTTTCACGGCAGCCTCAAGCCGGATGCGCAGGGCGGGCTGCAGATTCGGGGCGAAGTTGCAACCCTGTGTCCGACGACTTTGCGCGCCGCTGTGGTCGGGCAGCGGGCCGGGCCGGAAAAGCGCACGCGCAAGATCCTCACTCTGCCGGTATCCGGGCAATTCCCGCAGGGGATCATCCTGCCGCCACAGGATCCGTCCCGGCCCGCGCCGCCGGTGCGTGGCCAGGAAGCGGATTGCCCGGCCTTGCGTTAGCGCTGGAATCCCGTCATAGAAGCAAGCGGAGTTCGGAGCGGACGTGCCGTTCGCCAACCCGGTCAGGTCCGGAAGGAAGCAGCCGCAACGATTTTGGTGCGGGTCGCTTCGGGCTCCACCGCCAGCCCGTGCCAGTTCATCCTGTATCAAATCCGCAACGGACTGATTGACGCCCGGCGTGGTTTGTGGGGCGGTTTTGCCGGGATGCTTCGCGGATGCGTGGGAATCGCCGGGTCCTTGCCCGATCGGCCCCCAAAATCGGCCCCCAAAATCGGCCCTTGATTGCGGCCCTGCAACAGGCCAGTTCAACATTCATGACGTCCCCGGCTGAAAATACTCCCTATCGGGTTCTCGCACGCAAATACCGGCCCACGGATTTTGCCGCTCTCATCGGGCAGGACGCCATTGTCACCACGCTGGCCAATGCCATCAGCGCCAACCGGCTGGCGCAGGCCTGGCTGCTGACCGGGGTGCGTGGCGTGGGCAAGACCTCGACGGCACGAATCATTGCGAAGGCGCTGAACTGTCTGGGCGTGGATGGCAGCGGCGGCCCGACTGCCCAGCCATGCGGACAATGCGCCAATTGCATCGCCATTGCCGGCGGCCAGCATATCGATGTCACCGAAATCGACGCTGCCTCCAACACCGGCGTCGACAATATCCGCGAGATCATCGAAGCAGTGCGCTATGCACCGGTGTCGGCGCGCTACAAGGTCTATATCGTCGACGAAGTGCATATGCTGTCCAAGGGCGCCTTCAATGCGTTGCTGAAGACGCTGGAAGAGCCGCCGCCGCATGTGAAATTCATCTTCGCCACCAC
>CAZIAA010000216.1:0-3505 GCA_964537365.1 uncultured Sandaracinobacter sp. | reverse complement strand
GAGATCGAGCATCATGCCCGGTTGCGTGATGGAAAATGGTCTGGTGATTTCATCGACATAGACGGCGATGGCAGGAGTTGCCCCAATGCTCTCCTCAAACAGGCCGACGCCGCGAAGCGTCAAGATAGGGGTATTGTACCTCGACTGCGTAACGGTAAAACCCGGCACGAGCTTCGCCAGATCTTCCGTGCTGTCTATGCCACGATCCAGCAGCGTGGCGCTTGTGGCAGCAGCGACAGTCAGACCGACATCCATCAGGCTTTGCGCCCGCTTCTGCGCTGTGACGATGATGTCCTCGGAGACTGGATCTGACACGGCGCCCTGCCCCAGTGCCGCCGTCGACACGCCACCCAGAAGACCAGCAGCAATCAACGAAAAATGCCGAATTCGCATGTTTTATTTCCCCCAACTCTATTTAATTTCAGATGCTCTACCCTTGGGCGAAACCATATCTTTGGCCAAACTTCTTTGCAATGGGGTCCCATATTCGTCATTTTGCCGCAGCTCGAATGATCTGAAATTGTGATTAATCAGCAACAGCTCCACCATGTCGTATCCTAAGCTGTCTTACTACTCAGAGCTTGTTTGTAAGATCGGTCGCTGGCGATTCGGTTAGGGGTCGGGTCATGCTTCAAGCTCTGGATGTGGACAGGCCGGCATTGCGCGCCCGCGCCGCGGAATCATTGCAAAATTCGATTGCACAATCCGCAAGGTGATGGGTGTCGCCCGCAGCCATGCATTTTCAGCGACAGGCGGCACTCTGTGTGGATCGGTAACCGGAATGCCGCGCAAGTCCGGAAAGCGCATTGCCAGGATGTGCAGAAATGCCTTCAGCAGTTACTGGTTTCACGTATACATCCTCTCAGCTATAGAATTTCCATTTTACTTCAGAGCATGTATGTAAACCTCATTATAGCTGATGAGATTGTCGCGCAGAGTCACAACATCGAAACCCCTCAGGCTCTGTTCCACTTCCTCGATATTACAATACCAGCGCCCGAAATAGCCTCCCTGCACAAGCCAGATCTCGTCCGGGATATATTCCATTGGCGGGGTATTGGCGAACAGCTCTTCCAGATAATTGACGAAATCCGCCTTGCCCCGCAGCCCCTGCGGAACATTGGCATCAAGATAGACGAGATCATCCGTATAAAACCCGGCCAGTTTCGGAACATCCTTCTGCGACCAGGCTGCCAGCCAATTGCGATTAAATTCAGGGATATCAATCATCATATACCGCCATTTCTATTGGGGATTCGCCCAGGATTTCAGCTGCAAAGGCATTGGTGAATGCTTCCGGATCAACAGTTTCCGGGCCAGCCATAACGGCCTGCAGATGTCGGGCCCAGCCTGGGTCCCGCAGGGCGTGATCCAGATAGCGCTTGCGCCGCTGGCGCGCCGGCGCGTCGAACTCCATGTCAATTCTGGCCTGCAGCCTGGCGGTGAAGCGCAGGCGCCGCATTCGTTCCGCCCGTTCCACGGCATAGGGCTGCAACGCCCTTTCCGACCAGTCGGACGATTCCTTGAGCAGATCCGACACGATCCGGACATCGCGATAGCTCACCGACAGCCCCTGCCCAAGGATCGGGTCATTCCACCCGGCCTGGTCGCCAATGAGGACGACACCGGGCGAAAATGGCTGTGTGGTCCAGCTGTCGTTATTGTGAAAGCGCATCAGCGGCCCCGCCACTGCGCCATTGGCGATATGCCGGGTTTCGGGTGCACAATCGAAATGGAATGCAGCCAGAAATCGTTCGGCTGCATCCGCGCCGGCAAACCGCTTCGTTTCAGACAGCGGACAGCCGGCATATATGCGGATAATGCCCTTGCCCTGGGGGAAAATCAGAAACCCCATATCCCCTTCCGTGCCGATTGCCTGGACGCTCGGGTCCCAGCCGGTCGCATCCCGCACCAGCAGGCCGGCAAACCAGTGGTGCGGCTTGTCCTGAAAAAGCCGGATGCCCGCCGCGCGGCGCACCAGAGAGGATCTGCCGGTCGCGCCAACGATCAGTCGTGCGCTTGCCGTCCGCTGCTGTCCGCCAATTGCGAAAGTGACGCCGGGCACGGGCGTCGGCGTGATGGCAGCGACTGTCACGCCGCGCCAGACTTCGGCACCGCAGCGCCCGGCTTCATCGAGCAGTGCCTGACAATGCACTGGATGGCCGATCCCCAGCGGTCCGGGCACATCTTCAATGAACATATCGAGTGGCAAGGCGGCCGCATTCGCCGTTTCGGCCGAACACATTTCGTCATAGCGGATATGCCGGCGAATATGGTGTCCGCCAGAATTCAGCAATAAATCATACAGACCCAGCCGCTTGACTTCCTGTACGCCCCAGTTGGAAATCCACTCGCCGCGAACTCCGTCCGCATAGGCTGTGGACTTTTCCAGCAAAAGCACCTTGTAGCCGGCCTCTGCCATGGTCGCAGCCATGGCGCCGCCCGCAATTCCGCCACCAACGACAATGATATCATAATCTGTCGCCATAGATGCTGCTTTTGCTATCCCTCCCTGTCATGTCGCCCCCGAGCAGGACTGACAGCCTCAGCTATTCGATTTAGGCTGGCACTGCCTCGGATGTCCAATCCATTTTTCCAACCGATCAACCGGCATTCGCCATGCGCCGCCCGGCATTTCTAGCGGGGCAGGCATGACTTGCCCGCCCGCACGGCGGTTAGCCCGGTTCAAGGCTGGCGGCGGAATTCCGCCACCAGTTCGACATGCGTCGACCATCGAAACTGCGCCACCGGCCACAACCGCAACAAGCGATAGCCGCCCTTGGCCAGCAGCGCGGCATCGCGCGCGAATGTCGCCGGATTGCAGCTGACGGCCGCGACCACCGGCACCCGGCTTTTGGCCAGCATTGCCGATTGCGCCTGCGCGCCTGCGCGCGGCGGGTCGATGACGATGGCGTCAAAACGGTTCAATTCAGCCATATCCAGCGGCTTGCGAAATAGATCCCGATGTTCGGATTGAACATCCGCACGGGCACGCGCCGCTGCCTTGGCAAGCGCCCCGACCGCCGCCGCTGCGCCTTCGACGGCGGTGACCCGGGCGTGCCTTGCCAGCGGGAAAGTGAAGGTGCCGCAACCGGCAAACAGATCGGCAATGCGCTTGCCGCCGCGCACGACGGTTTCGACCGCCGCCACCAGCGCGGCCTCGCCATCCGCGGTTGCCTGCAGGAACGCGCCGGGCGGCAGGGTCACCATGGCGTCACCCATGCGCATTTCCGCCCCGCCCGGCTGGATCAGGGTTTCGATTCCATCCGCGCCCTGCACCGACAAGCGCGCCAGCCCCTGCCCTATGGCAAATTCCGTCAGACCATCAATCCGCGGCAGGTCCCGCGCCTGCAGATTGCCCAGCAGCAGATCAACACCGCCATCCGTCAGCGTCAATGTCACGGCAATGGCCGAACCTTCGCGCAGCGACGGTCCCAGAAACTGGCGCAGGGGCGGCAACAGACGTTCCAGCGCCGGGTGCAGCACCGGGCATTGCTGCAGATCG
>CAZIAA010000215.1:0-3509 GCA_964537365.1 uncultured Sandaracinobacter sp. | reverse complement strand
CGGAGCTCATTCAAAGGCTTTTCTGCGCGCGAAACAGACGACGGTTCTTGTGCGATTGCCCCCGAGCGCTAGAGCAGCGGGTGCCATGCACCAAACAAAAGCCCCCCGGCCGGCGCGGTGCCAGCATCGCCGCCCGTGGTCGGCTGTCCTTCCCGCCATTGCCGCTGCCATGGCCTTGCTGCTGCCGGCGTCGGCACTGGCCGACCCCTTGCAGGATAGGCGGCCGCAACGCATCGTGTCGCTGAACCTCTGTGCCGATCAGTTGCTGATCGCGCTCGCCGACCGCAGCCAGATCGCTGGTCTGACGCCCAATGCGCCGGATCCCAGCCTGTCGGCCGCGGCAGCCAGAGTGCGCGGGCTGCCGGTGTTGCGGCAATCGGCAGAACAAGTGCTGGCCATCCGGCCCGACCTGCTGATCGGCATGGCAATGCAGCACAACGCCATCATGGCCGTGCTGAAGGACCAGCATTACCGGACGCTCGATTTGCACAGCGCGCGGAATTTTCCGCAGATCGCCACGCAGATCAGGCGTCTGGCGCAGGCCATCGGCCAGCCGGCGCGCGGGGCGGCGCTGGTGCATCGCATGGAGGCGGAGCTTGCCCGCCTGCCGCAACCGGGCCGCGGCCGGGTCGCCGCCTATTACCAGCGGCGCGGCTTCCTGACCGGGACAGACACGCTTGTCGACGATCTCATGCAGCGCGTCGGCCTGGTCAATCTGGCGGCAAGGCTCGGCAAACCGCCACTGTCGCAGCTGTCGCTGGAGGAACTGGTAGCCGCGCGGCCGGATTTCCTCATCGTCGATTCCGGCACCGATGAAGTGACGGATCAGGGCACGGAAATGCTGCACCATCCGGCGCTGGCCGGAATTCCGCGCATTGCCCTGCCGCAGGCGTGGACGGTTTGCGGCGGCCCGGCCTATGTCAACGCCGCCCGCCGGCTGGCGCAGGCGCTGACAGAATATTAAGGCGGGCCGCCCACCCATCAGAAGCGGATCCTGACACCACCATAGGCAGCGCGGCCGGGCGTCGCGAATGTGAACACTTCCTGATAATCCGTATCCAGCAGATTCTCGATCCGGCCATAGACCTGCAGCGCCGGTGTGACATCAAAAGCAGCGGCAAAATTGACCAGGGTATAGGCCTTCATATCGACCAGCAGCAGTTGATACATGCTGTTGAAGGCATAGTCCGTGCGCCGGCCGCTATAGCGCAGGCTGAGCGTTGCCGACAGCGGCATGGCTTCGGGGGCATAGCTCAGGTTGAAGCTGCCGCTGTGCTTCGGGCGGTGCACGGCCTGCGCCTCGATCGGCACGGCGGCCTGGAATGCGTCACCGGCCGGCGCCGGCCCCGCCAGCACCGTCATCACCTGCGGCGCATCGAGCCAAGTGTAGCTGGCATCCGCGCGCCAGTCGCCCAGGCGCGCATGCGCATAGGCTTCAATGCCGCGCTGTCTGGCAGAGAACGCACTGTTGATGCTGGTGGCGATATAGCGGCCTTCGATGAAGGCGCCGACAGTCTCGATGCGGTCGGTGAAGTCGCTCTGGAACCAGGTGGTGCCCAGAATCAAGCGCTTGTCCAGCAGATTTTGCTCGATCCCGGCTTCCCAGCCGCGCGAACGCTCCGGCGAGAGAGTGGGATTGCCGATATATTGCCCGTCGGTATAACCGAACAGATCGCTGGCGGTGGGCGACTTCACGCCGCTGCCCCAGGCCGCGTGCAGGCGGGTGCCGCTGTCGAACAAATAGCTTCCGGTCAGCCGCCAGGTGGCGGCATCGTCAAAGCGGTTGCTGTGATCGATGCGCGCGGACGCATTGAGCGCGAGGCGCTCGGCAAAGATCAAGCCATAATCGGCGACGAAGCCGATGCTGTCGAGCCGGTGCTTGCCGGTGAAGGCAAAGCCCGACGGATCGACCGCGCGAAACTCCTCGCGCTCGGCATCGACGGCAAAGGTAAAGTTGTTTCGCAGCCGCTCACTGCCAAAGCGGAAGCTGTTTTCGAACGAACCGCGATAGCGCCGCCCGCGGTCGCCATAACTATAGCCAAAGGCATTATAGGCATCGCGCCGGGTATCCGCGACCTGACCGGAAAGCGCCGTGGTCCAGACATCGTCCAGCAGGTCGAGCTCGGCCCGCAACAGCCCGTATACGGCCTTGTTGCGGAACCAGGAATCGGGTGTATCGACCGCAGTGATGACCGGATAGCCTTGCACCAGCGGCGAATCGGCGCTGATCATCTGATCGTTCAGATCGGCCTTGGTATAGCTGTAGCGCAGCACTCCGGTCAGGCGGAAATCCGCGGTTGGAGTCCAGTTCAGCTTCAGCGACGTGCCGAGATTGTCCGAGCCAATCCTGCGTTCGCCGCCGGGCGCTGTCGGATAGCCGCTGGTGGTGAGGTAGCTCGCCGACAGCGCATAATCGAAATCCTCGCCGACCACGCCGCCGACACGGCCGGCGGTGGAAAATGTGCCCATGGATCCACCCTCGGCGCGCGCCGTCACCCCCGGCGCTTCGCGGCCGGACAGAGTGGTATAGGAAATCACGCCGCCAATCGCATCCGAACCATAGAGCGAGCTTTGCGGGCCGCGCAGCACTTCGACGCGCCCGGCTTCATCGGCCAGCAGGGTGCCGAAATCATATTCCCCCTGATAGGGGTCGCTGGCCTTGATTCCATCCACGAATACAAGCACGTGATTGCCTTCGGCACCGCGGATATGCACTTGTGTCAGGCCGCCGATCGCACCGGTGCGGCTGACGGCAACGCCCGGCACATCGCGCAGAATGTCCGAAAGAACCCGCGTCTGCCGGCTTTCCAGTGCGTCGCTGTCCAGCACCGTCACCGAACTGCCGACGAGGCTTGCCGAAACGGGATCGCCCGAACGGCTGGCGGTGACGATGATGAAATCGGGATTTACGCGCTCGGCTTGCGCGGCGGCGGGTGCCGCGACAGCTGCGGGGGCAGCCAACAGAACGACAGCAAAAATCGGGGAGAACCCATTCCTGAACATGAACAGCCTTCTTCCGTGCCAGGCGACTGCACGGCAAAGGGCGACTTTCCCATTGCAGGAATGGGAAACGGGCTGAGAGGGACAGACGGGCACGCCATCGCCTGTGCAGACCAACCCTTGCGACCCTCGCCGCAATGATTCGTCGCTCAGACGGAAAAGAGAGACCGTGCCTTGACCATTTCCTGAGCCACGGCAAGAGCGACCACACACCGGCAGGTCTCCTGGCTCGCGGGTCAGGGCTTGACGCATGGCCTTCCCGGATCGGGCCTGCGTCTGGCAGGCTGTGTCCAGTGGCTGTTTCCGGATCCCTGGCCGGATCGGAAACCAGTCGCGTCACGCTCTCCGCTTACAGTTGCAGGTTCAGCCACAGAATAGGATGAAGATCATCCGCACTGTGTTCCCTATTGGCCCGGTTCACCGGGCACCGGCGCGTGTCTGGCCGTGCGATCAGGCCCGGCCAGCCGCCGCATTAGCCAAAACCCCCAGCCCTGACAATCCCGGTTTCA
>CAZIAA010000214.1:0-3534 GCA_964537365.1 uncultured Sandaracinobacter sp. | reverse complement strand
TCGCAATATTCATCAAGCAGGGCAATGATCCGCGACAGCCGGATGATTTCCGGGCGCGTGCCGACAATGGTCATGATTTTCAGTCTGGTCATATGATGCGCCGCGCTCCTGTTAATCACTGCCTGCGCCGGACTGCTGTTTCCACGCGTTGCGGCTGCGGTGCATTTTCCGGACAAGCTCGGGCCATGTCGCTGGCTGATACCCGGTTGCGGCCCGAAATTTGCTGGAATCAAGTGATCTGTCGATGCTGATCGCGTCGTCGGCTTGCAGGTCGACCGTCTTTTCGTAAACGTCTGCAACGAGTGACAACAGGTCATATTTGTTGATGGGTGCGGCCGACAGGTGCAGCACGCCCGACAGGCCGGGGTTCGGAATGACGAAATCGGCAATCACATCCGCCACTTCGACAGTCGGAAGGCCGGAAAAAATCGCCTGCCGATAGCCTTTGACCGTGCCGCTCTGGCCAAGGAACCAGTCGACAAGGCCGTGCCGGCTGCCAAGTTCATGGCCGATGATCGAGGTTCTGAGCGTGATGGCGTGCGGGTGATCCACTTCGCCGAGATATTTGCTGCGGCCATAGAGGTCGGAGGCGTCGGCGAAATCCTCTTCCCGGTAATTGCCCCTGGTGCCGGAAAATACGCAGTCCGTGCTGATGTGGATCAGTCTGGCACCCGTCATTGCGCACAGCCGGGCAATCCGGTGTGGCAGCAGGGCATTGATGGTCAATGTCGGCAAAGGATCGCTGGCGGCGGCAGTCTGTTTGATGACTCCGATGCAGTTGATGACGACATCCGGCTTTGCCGCCGTAAAAGCCGCAATCAGGTCGCTGTCATGGGCGGCGTCGATATTCGCCAGCAGGTCAGCCGGGCCGGCGTTGGGGAAATGCCGCCGGGCGTCGGCCGAACGCAGCGTTCCGGTGACGGCATAGCGTCCATCGTCCGACAACTGTCGAAAGACCGCATTGCCGAGCATGCCGCTGGTGCCGAGCACGAGGATATTCTTTCTGTTCACGCGCCGGGCTTTCGCATTGCCCCCGCTGCGGTGCGGCCGGTCCTCATTCCTCCGGCTCCACATCTTCGCCGCGCAGCAGCGCCTGGATGAAGCGCAATTTCTTCAGCAGCGCCTGCATGCCGGCGACATCGAGGCGGGTGGTGTTGTGGGAATTGTAATCCTCGGCCTGGGTGATGCGCTGTTCCCCGGTTTCGAAATATTTGCCATAGTTGAGATCCCGGCCATCGGGCACGACGCGGAAATATTGCCCGAGATCCTCGGCCCGCACCATTTCTTCGCGGCTGAGCAACACTTCGAACAGCTTTTCGCCATGGCGGGTGCCGATGCTGCGGATTTCATGATCGGGATCGCCCAGCAACGCCGTCAATGCTTGGGCCAATGTGTCGATGGTGGCCGCCGGCGCCTTTTGCACGAAGATCTCGCCGGGGTTGCCGTGCTGGAAGGCATAGAGCACGAGATCGACGGCATCATCCAATGTCATCATGAAGCGGGTCATGGCGCCATCGGTGATGGTGATGGGCTGATGCGCGCGGATCTGGCTGGTGAACAACGGGATGACCGACCCGCGCGAGGCCATGACATTGCCATAGCGGGTGATGCAGGCGACGGTATCGGCGCTGGAACGGGCTTTGGCGACGATGACTTTTTCCATCATCGCCTTGCTGATGCCCATGGCGTTGATCGGGTAAACCGCCTTGTCGGTTGACAAACAGACGATGCGTTTCACGCCGCAGCTGATCGCTGCTTCCAGCATGTTCTCGGTGCCGAGTACATTGGTTTTGACGGCCTCCAGCGGGTAGAATTCGCAGGACGGCACTTGTTTCAGGGCGGCGGCGTGAAACACATAATCGACGCCGCGCATGGCATTCAGGATGGAATGATAATCGCGCACGTCGCCGATGTGGAATTTCAGTTTGCTGCTGGCATAGCGCCGGCGCATGTCGTCCTGCTTTTTCTCGTCGCGGCTGAAGATGCGGATTTCGCCCACATCGGAATCGAGGAATCGGCGCAGCACGGCATTACCAAAGGAGCCGGTGCCGCCAGTAATCATCAGGGTCTTGTCGGTGAACATGCGAGGTCTTTCCTAGAATTTGCGCGCAGACGCAACCGCCTGAAACATCCGGATGTTATCGGCGATGGTGCCGCTGTTGGCGGCATGGGTCCGGGCGAAGGCAAGGGCTGCGGCGCGAACGGCCTGTTGTTCGGCGTTGTTACGGTCGGCGGCGCGGGCGATCTGCTGGCGCCAGCCGGCCACATCGGCCAGCGGCACGACGGTGATGGCGCCATCAGGCGTTGGTGCCCAGGGGGTCTGGTCGCTCAGCAGCACGGGGGTGCCGGCGCGCAGCGATTCGAAAATGACATGGCCGAAATTTTCGCCATGGGTCGGGAAGGCAAACAGGTCGTGCGCGGCAAAGGTCGGCGACACCTGTTCAGGCGATAGGCTGCCGCAATAGCGCGCGCGGATATTGTCCGGCAGGGCCGCAATCCGGGCCTCACAGCCTTGCCAATGGGCGCGATCCTCTAGCGGGCCATAAATCGACAATTCGATATCTTGCCGCATGGCTTTCAGCATATCCAGCAAGCCATCCAGATTTTTCTTGGGCGAAATCCGGGAGATGAAGGCAATGCGCAATTGGCCACTGGTTTTTTCCGGATGCGGCGCGGCATTGGCGTCGGCGGCGATATGAACGGGGTCGACCGCCAGATGCACCCGCCCGCGTGCAGCGGGGAACTGGCGCAGGATGTCTTCGGCCTCCGCCGCGGTCGACGCATGCCACCACAGATTGCGGTCAAGCCCGGTGCGCCGCATGAGGGTGAGGAACAGCGATTTCTTGGGCGCCTTGATGGCGAGGGCGCCGGGGGAAAATTCGCCGCGCGGCGCCAGCAATACGGGCTTGTCCGGCCATGCGCGTCGCCACCACAGACGCGGCGCAATGGAGGAATGAAAGCCGAAATAGCTGTTGAGATAAAGCAGGTCGAAATCCTGCCCCCGGGCAGCGCGGGCCAGCCCCCGCGCCCCGAATTCGCCGGGCGCGGCATAGCGGATCGGTCCATCAGGTGTTGGCAGCCATTCATTGACGGCAATGTCCGGATAAGGCGCGGATGCGCCCAGATCACGATCCCGGGTGAAAATCGCCAGTTCAACCGCCGAACCCAGCGCGGCGCGCATATTGGCCAGCGTGCGGATAGGTCCGCCACCCAGATAGCCTGGCAGGTAATAATCGCTGACACACAGGACTCGCACCAGAGACGACATCAATGACGCGCCTTTTGTCTGCGCCGGGGCGGGCTATTGCCCCAGCGGCGGAATATCAGCGCGAAGAACATCACCGACAGCAGGATTTCCGGCCGCAATGCAAAGGATTCAAAGACAGAGGCAATCAATACGGTGGCTGCGATGGGAAGGACCTCGGGCTTCATTCGAGATATGCGCCATGACAGCAGGGCCAGCAGCAGCCCGAATGCCGGCAGTCCTATTGCGAAGCAGCACGAGATAACCATTGTCGATGGTGAAGCGAGGTG
>CAZIAA010000213.1:0-3536 GCA_964537365.1 uncultured Sandaracinobacter sp. | reverse complement strand
TGCCGGGCATCGGCCCCAAACGCAAGAAAGCGCTGTTGCTGCATTTCGGCTCGGCTCGGGCAGTGCGCGCCGCCGCGCTGGAGGACATCATGAAAATCCCCGGCATCAGCCGCGCGACCGCCGAAGCCATTCACGGCCATTTTCACCCGCCGCGCTGACATCCGCCGGTCGCGCTGGCCGGGTTATTGCCATTTTGGCCGTGACGAGGGTCGATTCCAGCACTAGGTTCGATTTTCGATCTCACAGAAGAAGCAAGTGCAAATGATCGACCTTTACACGGCGCCAACGCCCAATGGTTACAAGGTTTCTGTCACGCTCGAGGAACTCGGCCTGCCCTATCGGGTGCACCCCATTGATCTCAGCAAAGGCGAACAGAAAAGCGAAGCCTTTCTTGCGCTCAGCCCCAATGGTCGCATTCCGGCGCTGGTCGATGACGGTTTCCCCATTTTCGAATCCGGCGCCATCCTGATTTACCTTGCCGAAAAGACCGGCCGGCTGATGCCACAGGATGTGCAGGGGCGGTCGCGCGTCATTCAATGGCTGATGTTCCAGATGGGCGGCATTGGCCCGATGATGGGCCAGGCCAATGTGTTCTTCCGCTATTTCGAGGAAAAGATTCAGCCGGCCATCGATCGTTACCACAGCGAAGTGCGGCGGCTGTTCGGCGTGCTCGATCGCCATCTTGCCAGCCATGAATGGCTGGCCGGCGACGCCTATTCCATCGCCGACATCGCCAACTGGTGCTGGACCCGGACAGCGCGCTGGTCGGGTGTCGATCCGGAGCCTTTCACCCATATGGCCCGCTGGCATCGGGCCATTGCCGACCGCCCGGCGGCGCGGCGCGGAATCACCATCCCGGCCGCCGCCCATGTCGCCCATGACGACGAAGACGCCGTGCAGAAATTCGCCCGCAACGCGCAAACCATCGTTGTCACCGGCAAGCAGGGCTGACGCGGCATGGCGGCGGATTCCACAACAATGTCCTCCATGCCATCGGTGCCGCCGCTGATCATTGCCCACCGGGGCGCATCCGCCGACCGCCCCGAACATACATTGTCGGCCTATCGGCTGGCGATCCGGCAGGGCGCCGACATCATCGAACCCGATCTTGTCACCAGCCGCGACGGCCATCTGGTCGCCCGCCATGAAAACGAGATTTCCGCCACCACCGATGTGGCCGACCACCCCGAATTCCGCGACCGCCACAGGCAAAAGACCATCGATGGCGAGCAGTTCACCGGCTGGTTCACCGAGGATTTCACGCTGGCGGAACTGAAGACCCTGCGCGCCCGGGAAAGGCTGCCGTTGTTGCGCCCGGCCAACACCGCCTTCGATGGCGAGGACCGCATCCCGACCTTTGTCGAAATTCTGGCGCTGGTGCGCGCCGAAGAAGCCCGCCACGGCCGGCGCATCGGCATTTACCCGGAAACCAAGCACCCGAGCCATTTTCGCAACCTTGGCCTCGCGCTCGAAGCGCCGATGCTGACGCTGCTGCAAGAGCATGGCTATGGCGCGCGCGAAGACCCGGTCTTCATCCAGAGCTTTGAAGCCGGCAATCTGGAAATGCTGCGCCAACAGACGTCATTGCGGCTGGTGCAGCTGGTGGCGGCCACAGGCAGCCCGCCGGATCGGCCGAAAACCCCCTTTGCCCAGATGATGACCGCTGCCGGCCTGCGCCAGCTTGCCCATCACGTCGATGGCATTGGCGTGGAAAAATCGCTGGTCATCCCGCGCGGCGCGGACGGCCGGCTGGGCACGGCAACCAGCCTTGTGCGCAATGCCCATGGCGCCGGCCTGTTCGTGCACGGCTGGACCTTCCGGCCGGAAAATTTCTTTTTGCCGGTGGATTTCCACCGCGGCAACAATCCGGCCGAACGCGGCGATGCCGCCGGCGAAATCCGCGCCTATCTCGATGCCGGCCTCGATGGCGTGTTCAGCGATTGCGTGCCGGAAGCCGTCAAAGCCCTGTAGCCAGTAGTCATTGCCCGTCCGGGTGCTGCCCGGGCGCTTCTTCGCCCGGCCCGGCCGGTTCGTCCGATTGCAACAGGCGCAATCCGTCCGGCACTTTCACGATGGTGGCCGGCACGGCAATTTCGGCGCCGCAATTGCGGAAAATGGCCGCAACCTGCAGCAGCAGGTCTTCCTTGATATCCATATAGCCGTTGTAATCCGCGTCTGTGGTATAGGCCCGCAGCAGGAATTTTGCAGCGAAATCGCCATAAGTGTCGAGCTTGAAGAAAGCGGAACCCCGCTCGATGCCGGGATGGTTGCGCAGCATGTCGTTCACCGCCGCCACGATATCGGGGATGCGGGCGGCGTGGCGGTAATGCAGATGGACATTTTCCAGAACCCGGCGCGCCGTCATGCGCGAATTGTTGATCAGAACCGCCGTGTTGAACAGCGAATTGGGCACATAAAACGGCAGCCGGTCCGCGCCCAGAACCCGGGTCGCGCGCCAGCCGATCGACTGCACCTGCCCCGCCACCTCGGTGCCGGGAATGGTGATCCATTCCCCTACCTTGAACGGGCGGCTGGCATAGACCGTCAGACCACCAAACAGATTGGCGACAAGGCCCTGCGCGGCAAAACCGACGGCAATGCCGCCCACGCCGCCAAAGGCCAGAATGGCCGAAATGGAAAAGCCAAGCACCGGCATGGCCATCAGAATGGCCAGCACGACAATCGCCACCCGCGCCAGCTTGCCGACGGCATCGATCGCCATCGGGTCGGCGAGCCGCTCCGGATCATGGCCGGCCGCCAGCATGTCATGCTCGACGCGACGGACGATGCCCATCAGGAACCAGGCCATGACCAGAATGACCGCCAGATCGCGCAACAGCGGAAAGGCCCGCGCAATCAGCGGCAGATCCCGCCCTACCAGCAGGAAATTGACCACCAGGGTGGCGCCAATGATCCACATCGCCCAGCGGAACGGCCGATCCAGCGCACCGAAAATGGAACGCTTCCACACTGCATCGGCATTGCCCGGGCGCTGAACGATCCGTTGCAGAATCTTGTGCACGACAAGATTGATCAGCCAGACAACCGCAATGGTGATGCCGACAAAGGCAATGCTTCCCCACAGCGTGTCCTGACTAAGCAGCCAGCTATGGATTTGCGCGGATTCTGTATCGATGGATTCTCTCCTGACGTTCCAGAGCAGCCTGTGCGGTATGGCTGCCACAGGGCACACGCCATGCCAAACTTCTCGCGCAACAGCAACGATCGAACCGTCGCCGCGTTCCATCCCGAAACAGCCGGCTTCACAGACCAGCCATCGGACACACAGCCCGACTTTGCCCGTCTAAACAAAAGCTATGTTCCGCCAAATTGCCGCTTCATGCTACCCAGAACTCCCAGATTTGGGGCCGGCGCGTGGCACGTATGGGATCGCGCGCGATCCTGACAGGCCGGTGACGGACCATGGCCGAAATGCCTCTGAATCAGCCCGTCGCCTGCCCACCGCCTGCCCTCTTGCAACGCACCAGAAAGGAGTTGCCAAGCCAATGTCCAGAATTCCATTGCGCACCATCGAA
>CAZIAA010000212.1:0-3561 GCA_964537365.1 uncultured Sandaracinobacter sp. | reverse complement strand
TGGCCGGCAATGACGAGAATGTACCGCGTTTTCATGGAGAGGATGCACTGGCGGGCTGGCGTCGCGTAGTGGATGCCGTGCATGCGGTTGGCGGAAAGATCGTGCCGCAGCTATGGCATGTCGGGCAGACTACCAAGCCGGCGATTGACAGCATCTTCGATACTCCCGCGAGGCTTTATCATCCCGATGTCGTTGGCCCTTCAGGCATGATCGGAGGGATAGGGACGCAGATGTCCCTGCTTGGAAAGCCCATGACGCTGGCCGACATAGACGCGGTCATTGCATCCTATGCGCGCGCCGCCCGGGCAGCAATGGAACTGGGCTTCGATGGAATCGAACTGCACGCCGGTCACGGTTATCTGATCGACCAGTTTCTGTGGAGCGAAACCAATCTGCGTGTCGATGCCTATGGTGGCGGCCCGGCATCCCGCGCCCGGTTCGGTGCCGAGGTGGTGGCCGCCATCAGAGCTATAACACGACCCGATTTTCCAATCTTCTTCCGCTTCTCGCAATGGAAATCGCAGGACTATGGCGCGTGTATCGCCTCCAGCCCGGCCGAGCTGGAAGCGATACTGCGACCGCTGGCTGATGCGGGGGTTGATGTATTCCATGCTTCACAGCGCCGCTTCTGGGAGCCGGCGTTTGAAGGCGCCGATCTCAATCTTGCCGGATGGGCCAAAGCGGTTACCGGAAAGGCATCCATCACTGTTGGTTCGGTCGGGCTGGACGGGGACTTTCTCGACAGCTTGACCGAAGGCGCACCGGGCGCGACGTCGCTGTCCGGCATCCGTCGGCTGGCCGAAATGATCGAGAAAGAAGAAATTGATCTTGTCGCTGTCGGCCGGGCGCTGCTCGCCGACCCGCAATGGCCAGCCAAATTGCACGCCGGGCGAACGGACATGGAACCCTTCTCCGTCGAAAAGCTCGCAAGCCTGTACTGACAGGAGGCGATGCACGACTCGAGAAAATGTGTCGTTCGCGGACGATATTGTAACCGGTGCCGGGCAGCCCCTGGCCCGGCCCTGGTGCGGTCGAGAAGAATCGAACTTCCACGGCCTTTCGGCCACAGCGACCTCAACGCTGCGCGTCTACCAGTTCCGCCACGACCGCACATCGCTGCCTTTGCAGGGGGAAAACCCAGCCAACTGGTGAGGGCGGCCCGTAGCAGGCGGATGCGCCCGGTTCAAGCTGGCAATCGCGCCGGTGGCGCATGTTCAGACGGCGACCGGCGCCCGGATAGCCGGATGCGGGTCATAGCCTTCGATGTGAATATTCTCGAATCGATAGGAAAACAGGTCGGGTGCCGGGTCGAGGCGCAGGGTCGGGAAATCCCGCGGTGTGCGCTGCAACTGGGTTTCCACCAGCTCTGCATGGTTCTGATACAGATGCACATCGGCGCCCATCCACACCAGTTCGCCGGCCTGCATGCCGGTCTGTTGGGCCAGCATGCGCAGCAATAAGGCTGCTTCAAAAATATTGAACGGAAAGCCCAGACCCAGATCGCAACTGCGCTGATAGAGGATGCCGGAAAGCCGGCTGGGCTGATCGTCGCGCGGTTCGACGAAATACTGATAGGTCATGTGGCAAGGCGGCAGCGCCATCCGGCTCAGTTCGGCGACATTCCAGCCGGTAAAGATATGGCGGCGGCTGAAGGGGTTGTTGCGCAAGCCTGAAACGAGATCCGCGATCTGGTCATGCGCTTCGCCGTCGGCGCCGACCCAATTGCGCCATTGCTTGCCATACACCGGGCCGAGGTCGCCCCATTGCCGGGCAAATTCGGCATCGGCCAGGATTTGCGCTTCGAAATCCGCCCGGCTGATGCGGTCCCCGGTTTCGCGCTGGTAACGATCGAGCGGCCAGTCGGTCCAGATATGCACGCCTTCGGCAATGAGCGGGCGGATGTTGCTGCTTCCGGACAGGAACCACAGCAATTCCCGCGCGGCCGCTTTCCAGAAAACCCGCTTGGTGGTGAGCAGGGGCACGCGGTTATCGCTCAGATCGAAACGCAGCGTGACTCCGAACAGCGCTCTTGTACCGACGCCGGTTCGATCGACGCGTTCGCTGCCGCTTTCCCAGACACGGCGCATGAGGTCGAGAATGGCGGTTTCCGGATGGGCGGACATAAGCCCATGCAGCTATACATTCGCGCGCTGGCGTCAAGGCGCTGCGTGTTTTCGCCTGCGGGCGCGCCCGGATGAAAAAGCTTGAATCCGGATGCAGTTCCTGTTTTAGAAAGCGCCAGGGGTCGGGAGGCGATTGCTGCCCAGAGGCAGCATGGGGGGCTCCCTTGTTCAACCCGTTCCAGTCATTGGTCGTGGCGTCAGAGCGTCTGGCCGGCGTGGCGCACATCGGCTTGTTTGCGGGTGCCGGGGACGCCTGAGTGCCTCTGGAGCAGATGGTAAGCGTCATGGCGCTGCTGACCGTGCTGACCCGGGAAATGCTCTGGCTGTGCGCAATCGGCATCGCCATTTCCGGCATCGACGATCTGGCCGTGGACTGGCTGTGGATCAGCTGTGTGTGGCTGCGGCGCAAGCCGGCCCTGCCGCCCGCACCGGCGGCGCCCGGGCGCTTTGCCATTCTGATCCCGGCCTGGGATGAATCGGCTGTGATCGGCGCCATGCTGCGGCGCTTGCTGGCAAGTGTCAGGCATGCGGATTTTCACTTGTTCGTTGGCTGTTATCCCAATGATCCGGCAACCCGGGCAGCGATTGAAGCCGTTGCGGATGCGCGCATCACCCTGGTGGTGACCGATCAGCCCGGGCCGACCACCAAGGCGGATTGTCTCAATCAGTTGTGGCGGGCGGTGCTGCGCCACGAACAATTGCACGGAAAAATGTTCAAGGCCGTGGTGCTGCACGATGCCGAGGATGTGGTGCATCCATTGTCGCTTGCGGTTTACGATGCCTTTATGCCGGCGCAGGCCATGATCCAGTTGCCGGTGCAGCCATTGGTCGATCCGGATTCGCGCTGGATTTCCGGGCATTATGTGGATGAATTCGCCGAATCGCATTGCAAGGACATGATGCTGCGCGCGGTGCTGAAGGCGCCGGTGCCGTCGGCCGGGGTGGGCACTGCAATTGATCGGCAGGCGCTGCAACGCATTGCCGATGTCCATGGCGAACCATTTGATTCGACCAGCCTGACCGAGGATTATGAAATCGGCCATAAACTGCACGCGCTGGGGCTGCGCGGGCGGCTGGTGCGGGTGCGGATCAATGGCGAGCTGGTTGCCACCCGGGAATTCTTCCCAGCCGATCTGGAAGCCGCAGTTCGGCAGAAATCGCGCTGGCTGACCGGCATTGCCCTGTCGGGCTGGGACCGGCTGGGCTGGGCGGGGGACTGGCGCGCGCGCTGGATGCTGATTCGGGATCGCAAGGGGCTGTTCACGGCCGCGGTCAGCATGCTGGGCTATGGCGCTGGCGCACTCTGGCTGAGCCAGAAGATCCTGCGCTCTATGCTGGAAGCCGAGACTGGCATGCAGCTGCCACCATTGCTGGGGCCGGAGGGTTCGCTGTTGCGGCTGGTGCTGGCTGTGAATGCCGGGCTGCTGGCATGGCGGTT
>CAZIAA010000211.1:597-3564 GCA_964537365.1 uncultured Sandaracinobacter sp. | reverse complement strand
TCCGGCGTGATTCCGGTTTCCAGCATGGCTTTCAGTTGCACGAACCCTTCGCGCTGGTGAAAGCCATGCTGGAAACCGGAATCACGCCGGATTTCATCGTCGTCGATGGCGGCGAAGGCGGCACCGGGGCGGCGCCGCAGGAATTGTCCGACTGGGTCGGCATGCCGCTCGATCAGGGGCTGGTGGTGATGCGCAATGCGCTGGTTGGTTGCGGCCTCAAGGACAAGGTGCGTCTGGCCGCCAGCGGCAAGATCTATTCCGCCATGGGGCTGGCGCGCAATCTGGCGCAAGGCGCCGACTGGTGCAATGCCGCCCGCGCCTTCATGTTTTCCATCGGCTGCATTCAGGCCATGCGCTGCCATCTCGGCACCTGCCCGACCGGAATCACCACCCAGGACCCCTGGCGTCAGCGTGGCCTGGTGCCTGAAGTGAAAGGCCCGCGCGCCGCCCGCTTCCATGCGGAAACGCTGAAATCGCTGGCGCATATCCTGTCGGCCGTGGGCGTCAGACACCCCGATCAGCTGAAACCGCACCATCTGGTGCACCGCGTCGGCCCGGAAAAGACCCGGCCAATCGACGAAATCAAGACCTTCCTGCCCGACCGCGTGCTGCTGGAGGAGCCGGAAAACACCCTGTATGCGCAATGGTGGCAGGCCGCGCGCGCCGACAGTTTCCGGCCGGCCATCAATCTGGAGGTGCGGCGCAGCAAGAGCGCGCCTTCGGGCGCGTCGGGGCAGGTGGCCTGAAATTCCACCGCGCCGGGCGCCCGCCCGGCGCGGCAATCATCAGGACTTGTTCTGCAGACTGTCGCGAATTTCCCGCAGCAACTGCACTTCTTCCGCGGTCTCGGCCGGGGCGGCTTCGGGTTCGAGGCTGCGGAACAGCCGCATGGCATATCTGGCAATCAGGAAGACGACGAACGCCAGAATGAGGAAATTGAGAAACGCAGTCAGGAAGGCGCCATAGCCCAAAGTCGCGACACCGGCTTCCTTCAATGCTTCATAGCTGTTCGGGTTGCCGGCGAAATCCGCCGGCAGGCTGCCGAGGCGGATGAAACGCTCGGTAAAATCCGCCGAGCCAGTGAACAATGATACCACCGGCATGATGACATCTTCCGTCAGCGAAGTGACGATAGTTCCAAACGCGCCGCCAATGATCACACCGATCGCCAGGTCGAGCATATTGCCGCGCGCGATAAACGCCTTGAATTCGTTCAACATTCCAGACAATCCTCTCTCAGTTCTGTCAGCTCTGGATATCCGCCCCCGTCGCCCCGGGCCCGATTCAGCACAGCCGGATCCCGCCGTTCAGGCACCGATCACCGCGGTCGCTTCGATCTCGATCAGCAGATCTGGCCGCGCCAGCGCCGCCACACCAATCCAGCTGCCCGCAGGCTGGGCGCCACCAGCGAAAAATGCTGTAATCTCCGCCATCACAGGCTGCAGATATTCCGGCTTGTGATCAACCACATAGATATGCAGCCGGGCAACATCGGCCGGCCGCGCACCGGATTCCGCCAGCACGACCGCCAGATTTTTCAGCGCCTGCCGACATTGCGCCACCACATCCGCGCCCCCGACAACATTGCCATCGCGGTCGACGCCAACCTGTCCAGCGCAATACACAAGCCTCGTCCCCGTCGTCACGATCGCCTGCGAATAGATCTGGCTGGTGTCGTGCAATTCCCGGGGATTGATTGCTTTGCGCGTCATGCCTGCATTCCCCCTGGCGCATTTTCCGGCCGGACAAGCGCCACAATCCGTTGTTCCAGTCTTGCCATTCGGGCAGATTTTCCAGACTATTGACAACGTTCCGCGCATGGTCAAGCAAAATGCCGGAACCATGGTCGCGCCAATGCAACCATGCCGACCCCCGATAATCGGGGGCAAAAGCCAGTTTTCGTGAAAAGGTCGAAAAAAGGTCGAAACATGCCCATGCCACGACTTCAACGAAGCCCGTTCCTGCCCATCAGCACCACCCTGATCGCGGGGCTGATGCTTGCCTCCTGCGGCTTCAACACCATTCCAGCCATGGATGAAAATGCCAAGGCGGCCTGGGGTGAGGTCGAAAACCAGTATCAGCGCCGCGCCGACCTCATTCCCAATCTGGTGGCCACCGTCAAAGGCTATGCCCAGCAGGAACAGGATGTGCTGGTGGGGGTGACCGAAGCCCGCGCCAGGGCGACGCAAACGACCGTTTCCGTCGATGACCTGTCCGATCCGCAGCGGGTGGCGGCGTTTGGCGCCGCGCAGGATGGATTGTCATCGGCCCTGTCGCGGTTGATGGTGGTGGTGGAAAAATATCCTGATCTGAAATCGAACGAGAATTTTCTCACTCTGCAATCACAGCTGGAAGGAACCGAAAACCGCATCGCCATAGCACGGCGCGATTACAATGACGCCGTGCGCGCCTACAACACCGAAATCCGCACCTTTCCCTCTATTGTGGCGGCGAAAACGGTCTATGGTTCCAAACCAATGGAACCATTCCGCGCCACCACCAGCGGCGCTGAAAACGCGCCGCAGGTCTCATTCTGACCAGCGCACAACTGCTGTTCCGCCAGCATATGCCGGCCCGGCTTCTGCTGGCAGCGCTGGCGCTGTTGCTGGCCATTGCCATCGCCAGCACCGCGTGCGCCACCACACCGGAATTTCCCCTGTTGAGCGGACGGGTGGTTGACACCGCTGGCATCCTGCCGGCCGATATCGTTGCGGATATCAGTGCCAGATCGGCCGCCATCGAACAGGACAATGGCACGCAGCTGGTGGTGGCGACCGTCCCTGACCTCGGTGGGCTGGACATTGCCGATTATGGTTATCAATTGGGCCGGCATTGGGGCATCGGCCAGAAGCGCGAGGCCGGCGGGCGCGGCGACAATGGAGTCATTCTGCTGGTTGCACCCAATGAACGGCGGGTGCGGATCGAAGTCGGCTATGACCGAGGTGGTGCCGGCGCCGAGCAGGTTGA
>CAZIAA010000211.1:0-587 GCA_964537365.1 uncultured Sandaracinobacter sp. | reverse complement strand
CCGTGCTGACGGACGCCGTCGCCGATCAGATCATTCGCCAGCAAATCCTGCCAGCGTTTCGCAATGGCGATCTGGCCGGCGGCACGCTGGCCGGGGCGCAAGCCATTGCCCGTGTCATCGAATTGCCGCCCGAAGAAGCCGGCCAGCATGCGCAATCCGCAACCACATCGGCGCGGCCTGCTGTGGGCGCGCAACCGGGACCGGACATTCCTTTCGCCAGTCTGGCGTTCATCGCCATGCTGGGCGGCTGGTTGTGGCTTGCAGTGCACCGGTCGCGCAACCGCCAAAAGGGCGACCGGCGCCACACACCCTCCGCCAAAGGCCGCCGCGGCCGCGGCCGTGCGGTTCCATCCATCATCCTGTGGGGACCGGGGCCATCGGGCCGGGGCCGCGACGATGACCATTGGGGCGGTGGATTTGGCGGCGGTTTCGGCGGATTCGGGGGTGGCGGATTTGGCGGCGGTGGCGGTGGCTTTGGTGGCGGCGGCGCCAGCGGTGGATGGTAGGCATGGCCGACTGGCTCTCCACCGATGCCCAGCAGCGCATCACAGCTGCAATTGCCGCCGCCGAAGCGCGCACGGCCGGCG
>CAZIAA010000210.1:0-3580 GCA_964537365.1 uncultured Sandaracinobacter sp. | reverse complement strand
CGAATCGGGCGTGCATCGGGTGCAGCGCGTGCCGGTGACCGAATCGGGCGGGCGCATCCACACTTCCGCCGCGACGGTCGCGGTTCTGCCCGAAGCCGGGGAAGTCGATGTGGCCATTGATGAGAAGGATCTGCGCATCGATGTGTTCCGGTCCTCCGGGCCGGGCGGGCAGAGCGTCAACACCACCGATTCGGCGGTGCGAATCACGCATTTGCCGACCGGTCTGGTGGTCAGCCAGCAGGATGAGAAAAGCCAGCACAAGAACAAGGCGAAGGCGATGAAAGTGTTGCGCGCACGGCTGTATGAGCTGGAGCGTGAGAAGCTGGCGCGCGCCCGCGCCGCCGATCGCAAATCCATGGTGGGTTCCGGCGACCGTTCCGAGCGCATTCGCACCTACAATTTTCCGCAGGGGCGGGTGACGGATCACCGCATCAATCTGACCTTGCACCGGCTGCCGGAAATTCTCGATGGCTCGGCGCTCGATGAACTGATTTCGGCGCTGGTGGCGGAAGACGAAGCGCAGCGCCTGGCGTCGCTGGATGCTGCCTGAAACGACCGATCGTCACTTGTTGTTGCGGGCGGCGGCGGCGTGCATTCCCGGTGATACGCCACGGCTCGATGCCGAACTGCTGCTGGCCGCGGTGCTGGGGGAAGAGCGTCTGCGCATGCTGGCTGGGAATGCGCCTGTCTTGGCGAATCAGCGTCAGGCCTTTGCGGAACTGCTGGCACGGCGCCAGCGCCATGAGCCGGTTGCCTATCTGCTGGGGGTGCGGGAATTCTGGTCGCTGCCGATTCGCGTGACGAAGGATGTGCTGATTCCGCGCCCGGACAGTGAGACATTGATAACCGCCGCGCTGGGCTATTTTCATGATTCAGGGCGGGCGCCGGACAGTATATTGGATCTGGGCACTGGCTCCGGGGCGCTGTTGTTGGCGGCGCTGTCGGAATGGCCACGGGCGTGGGGGCTGGGTGTCGATATTGCCCCGGCTGCCGTTGCGATTGCACAGGACAATGCCCGGCGGCTTGGATTGCAGGCGCGCGCCCGGTTCCAGCAGGGCGACTGGGCAAGCGGAATCGACATGCGCTTCGATCTGTTGCTGTGCAATCCGCCCTATGTCGAAAGCGGTGCAGTGCTGATGCCGGATGTGGCGCGCTTTGAACCGGTGGGGGCATTGTTCGCGGGGGCGGACGGGCTGGATTGCTATCGCCGGATCCTGCCTGAGCTGGCGCGGCTGCTGACCGTGGCGGGGGCGGCTTTTCTGGAGATTGGCAGCGGGCAGTTTGCAGCGGTTGCAACAATGGCCCGGCGCCTTGGTCTGCAGGCTGCGGGCCATCGCGACCTGGCGGGGCATTTGCGTGTGGTGCAGATTGCGGCTGAACAGGCTTTGGCGACAGGAAAGACTTGCAAAACGGGCGGTAAAGCCTAGATAAGAGACATTGCGTCGTTCCATGGGGCGGGTGCGCCTTGGCGGGCCTGAGCAGGCCGGGTGCCAGCCGGCAGTCGAGCGGGCTTTTGCAGGTAGTTTCTGCGAACTCGAAAAATCTGGATCCGCAGAACTTTATGGCACAGGTGTCAGACGAACGGGATGCATGGCAGGCCGTGTCTCGCGTTTTCCATGGCCCTTGATCGGAGAATTTGACCGGAGAAGCTGGCCGAAGAATCTGTCAGATGGTCTGATTTGCAAGTCGAAGCTGTTGGCTGGTGCATGGCACCAAACCGGCACATGCGCGCGCCGTGCGGGGATGCAGGGCGGAGCGGGAAATCCGGGCGCGAATCGGGATACCGGTGACGATAAACGCATAACATTTTGAAAATCCAACCCGTGTATAAGGTGAAGTGAAGCATGCAACAGAGGCAGACCAGCCGCCGGCGCCGGCCGAGCAGCAGCAACCCGCGTTCGATGGGGCAGGCGGCGGCGGGTCAATCGAATGGCCGGCTGGACGTGCGCGTTCGCGGCAATGCGCATCAGCTGTTGGAGAAATACAAGCAGATGGCGCGGGATTCGCAGCAGGCGGGCGACCGTGTGGCGTCGGAATTCTATCTGCAGCACGCGGATCATTACTTCCGGGTTCTGAATGAAGGGCGGCTGCGGCAGGAAGAAATGCGCGCCCGGCGCAGTGGCAACGATCAGCTGGAAGATGATTCCGAAGCAGCCGACATGGGCCCTGGCCGTGGCCGGGACAGCGATGCGGAAAATGCGCGCAGCCCAGCAGCCGGCCGCGGCGAAAAAAATGGTGATGACACGCGTTCACGGCGCCGCGCGCCGCGCAGCTCCGAACGCAGCCGGGACAATGCGAAAACGGAAAAAGCGCAGCCACGTTCCGAACCGGATGACGAAGACGATGTGCCGCAGGTTCTGGAACTGCATCTGACGGATGGGGAAGCTGCTCTGGCGGCCTTTGGCGGCGGCGAATCAGAAACTGCGGCCAAAGTGGTCAGGCGCGGCAAGCCCGATGCAGAATCGGAGACAGAAGCCGGCGCCGAGGATGCCGAAGCGGCGGAGGCGCCGGCGCCGCGTCGTCGGGGCCGTCCGCGCAAGACCGCACAACCAGCCGATAGCTGAGTCCTCCGGCGTCGCGGCTGCGTCGCCGGGCTTTTACAGAGCCGCAGTAGCGGTCCGGGCAGCATCCCGGACCGTTCGTGGCGCGGCATCAGTCGCTTTCGTCGATATCGGCGTCCAGGCCGCTGGTGTGCGACAGGAACACCAGTCCCACCAGCGCCGCCGCCAGCATCAATGTGCCGACGGCTCCGATCAGCACGGAACCGACCAGGACGGCGGACATTTCGCTTCCGGATATCCAGAGAAGCACCAGCACGACGACTGTCGCAACCAGGCTGGCGGCTGCCGTCACTTTCATCAGATGGATAAAACGTGCCTTGGCGGCCACCAGGGGATCCGGCGTGGCGTGTGACGCCGGAAAAGAATTTTTGTCGATGTCGGACATAGCTTCCAAATCGGATTCGTTTCGGCCACATTCAAGGCCGGAGAGGAGGAAAGAAAATGGCGATAAAGGACATCCTTCTGGAAAAAGGCAGCGCTGTCGCCCGGGTCGATCCGGAGGCCAGTGTTGACCATGTCATCGACGAGTTGAGCGCCCGCCGAATCGGCGCGGTGCTGGTCATGCAGGGCGATTCGATTCTCGGGCTGGTGTCCGAACGCGATATCGTGCGGGCGCTGGCGCGTCATGATCCCGATGTGCGCGGCCTGCGGGCGCGGGACATCATGACATCTCCGCTTGCGACCATTGGTTCGGGTGATTCGGTGATCCGGGCGATGGGGCTGGTCACTGGGCGCCGGATTCGCCACCTCCCGGTGGTTGATTCGGGGACTCTGGTTGGAATCGTCTCTATTGGTGATCTCGTGAAAGCCCGGATCGAGGAAATTGAATCAGAGGCCGATGCATTGAAGGATTACATTGGCATGGCCTGAAACTATGCAAAAATTGCCCGATCGGTCTTCGGGCGTTTGATTTTGCTGTTTTGTCCATGTCGGGCCAGGGGAATATCACCAGGCCGAACTTTGGCCGCAGAAAAAACCTGTTGACCCCGGCGCCCGGCATCGCCATAAGCCGCTCCGTC
>CAZIAA010000209.1:0-3586 GCA_964537365.1 uncultured Sandaracinobacter sp. | reverse complement strand
CGCATCAGGCCAAGCCCGGCAATGATGAGAATGGCGGCAATGATCCGCATCATGCTGGCGGATTCACCCAGAAACAGGATCCCGGCCAGAAACGCCCCCACCGCGCCAATCCCAGTCCAGATGACATAGGCCGTCCCCAGCGGCAGGGAGCGCATCGCCCAGGCCAGCAGCGCCACGCTGATTGTCATGGTGACGATAAAAATGACCGTCGGCCCCAACCGGCTGAACCCGTGCGACTGCTTGAGCGCAAAGGCCCAGGCCACTTCGAACAGTCCCGCAACAACCAATATCACCCATGCCATGCGTTGCTTCCTACCCTGATTTCCAGTGACAGCGAGGCTGGCCCGCCATCGTGATGCAAACAGCCACCCTGCCCTTCCTGTCGCGATATTGCACCCGTCAGGATTCACCCGGGCGCGGGATGCCGTTGCTGCGGGCAAGATTGCGCCAGATGATGTTGCGCTGAATCTCGCTGGCGCCGCCATAGATGGTGGTGGCGCGGCCAAGCAGATATTCCGCCATGCGCGCCGGTGCAAAGCGCCACTCTGCCGGCAGCGCATCAGCCCAGCCCGGCAGGCTGCGGTCGAAACGGCTTCCGGCATAGCGGCCGCCCAGCTCAAGCCAGAGCGAATCGATTTTCTGCCCGATGTCGGTGCAGGCAATTTTCAGGCCCGATATGGTGGCGGTCTCCGCGCCCGCCGTCAGCGCCCGCAGCACCGAGATTTCAATCGCCGCCAGTTCGATTTCGAGCGCGCACAGCCGCTGTTCGAACCGCGGCTCGGCCAGCAGATTGGGCGCGAAATCGGCTGGAATCCCGGCCGCGCGCTGGCGAATTTCCGCGAGATCCGCCTTTTTCCGCCCGATATGCGCATAGCTGAGCCGCTCAGCCCCGAGCAGGACATTGGCATAATGCCAGCCCCGGCCTTCCGCGCCGATGCGGTTGGTGGCGCTGGTCCGCACATTGTCGAAAGTGACTCGATTCAACTGGTGCGTGCCATCAATGGTGATGATCGGTTCGACCGAAACGCCGGACGCGTTCATCGGCACACAGATCATCGAAATGCCGTCCTGCTTGCGGTCCTCTCGCGACGTCCGGACCAGACAGAAGATCCAGTCAGCCCAATGCGCGCCGCTGGTCCAGATCTTGCTGCCATTGAGGATATAATCCGCGCCATCGCGCACTGCCGACATGCGCAGGCTGGCAAGATCCGATCCGGACTCCGGCTCGGAATAGCCCTGCGCCCACATCGCCCGCGACTGCAGGATATCGGGCAGCCAGCGCGTCTGTTGTTCGGGCGTGCCGAAGGCGCAGATGATCGGCCCGATATAGATGATCGCCATCGGAATGATGTTGGGCGCGCCGGCGCGTTCGAGCTCCTGTTCGAACAAATAGCGTTCGGTCGCAGTCCAGCCCGGGCCGCCATGTTCCTTCGGCCAGCCGATGGCGAGCCATCCCCTCGACTGCAGCGCCTGCTCGCTGCGGATATTATCCTCTTTCGACAATAGCATGCCAGCGCGCAACCTGGCCAGAATATCCTGCGGATAATCATTGCCGAAAAAGCCCCGCACCCGTGCTGCAAAGGCGCGCTCGGAATCGCTCAGGGCAAGTTCCATCAGGCTGCCCTCATCAGCCGGGCATAGCGCCCCAGATGATAATCGGCACTGCCGAATTCACTGGCGATCATCGTCGCGCGCTTGAAATAATAGCCCAGCGGCAGTTCGTCGGTCATGCCCATGCCGCCATGCAACTGCACCGCGCTCTCACCAACGAAGCAGCAGGCATTGGCTATAGTCACCTTCGCCGTGGAAGCAGCTCGCGCCCGCGCCGCAGCATCCGCATTCAGACAGAGCGTCACCAGATAGACCGCCGACGTCGCCAGTTCGAGCTGTAGGAACATATCGACCATGCGGTGCTGCAGCACTTGAAAATCAGCCAGCGGCTGGCCGAACTGGCGCCGCTGCCGGCAATAGTCGATGGTATCCTGCAACAGCCGCCGCAGGACACCAACGGCTTCGGCACCAATCGCGGCAATGGCCACATCCCCGGCGCGTTCGATCAGCGGCAGCGCCCCGCCCGCCGTGCCCACCAGCGCTGCCGGGCCAAGGACGACCCGATCGAAGCGAAGATCGGCGGCACGGCCGCCATCGATGGTCGCATAGCTGGTCATCGTTATTCCGGGTGCATCGCGCGCGACAAGGAACAACGCAACTCCGTCCGCATCGGCCTCGCCGCCGGCAACGCGCGCCGAAACCAGAAAATGCGTCGCCCAGGGCGCGCCAACGACGACCGACTTCACGCCATTCAGACGCCAGCCGCTGGTGTCCGTTTCCGCGCGCGTGCGCACATGGTCATAACGATAGCGGCCATCTGGTTCATTCCAGGCAAAGGCAATCCGCACCTGCCCCCGCACGATGCCGCGCAACAGATCCGCATGGTTCCCGGTCGCCGCCAGTATGTCGCCAGCGATAGCGACGGTGTCGATATAGGGCGTCAGCGCCAGACTTTCGCCCAGTTCCTCCAGAATGATCATGCGGTCGACCGCCGTGCCGCCCAGTCCGCCGGCTTCGACTGGAAGCGCTGCGCCCAGAATGCCGAGGCGTCCGGCCAGATCGTCCCATAGCGCCGGGTTCCAGCCCGCCTCGGACCGGCTCGCCGCCATGCGCTGGTCGAAATTATTATGCGCCGCCAGATAGGCGCGCAGGCTTGCGCGCAACTGCGTTTGTTCCGCGCTGAATTCGAAGTTCAAATACCCTCTCCGATTCGGAAAAAACGGTCCGGATTCCCGCCAGCCCCCACTCTAATTCCCCGGCGCCGGCAAATGCGAGGACAATCTCCCGGACGGGCGCCGGAGAGGCCGTCATCACCCCTGGGCGCGGCGCCGGCTGCTGGTCGGGCTGGACAGGCCAACCACCTCGTGCGGAACATAATCCGCCTCCAGCCGCCTGACTTCATCGTCACTCAGCAAGAGATCGAGTGCTGCAATCGCATCATCGAGATGCGCCGTTCGGGTGGCGCCAATGATGGGCGCCGTTATGCCGGGCTGCTGCAGTAACCAGGCCAGTGCCACTTGCGCCCGCGCCACACCCCGGCCGGCGACCAGTGCGCCAACGGCTTCAACGACCTTCTGATCCTGATTGGTGGTTGCATCGTAAAGATAATGACCGAAACGGTCAGTTTCGGAACGCGCGGTGCGCTCTCCCCAGGGGCGTGCCAGCATGCCGCGCGCCAGCGGGCTCCATGGCAACACGCCGACACCCTGATCGATGCACAGCGGAATCATTTCGCGTTCCTCCTCGCGATAGACGAGGTTCACTTGCGGCTGCATCGAGATGAATCGGGTCCAGCCATTGCGTTCGGCCAGAAACTGCGCCTTGGCGAATTGCCAGGCGAACATCGACGAGGCGCCGATATAGCGCGCCTTGCCGGCCTGCACGATATCGTGCAGCGCCGCCATGGTTTCCTCGATCGGCACATCATAATCCCAGCGGTGCATCTGGAACAGATCGACATAATCCGTGCCCAGCCGGGCCAGACTGTCATCGATGGCGTGAAACAGCGCCTTGCGCGACAGGCCGCCGGCGTTGG
>CAZIAA010000208.1:0-3589 GCA_964537365.1 uncultured Sandaracinobacter sp. | reverse complement strand
CAGCCCCATGCCCTGCGCTACGTCCAGCACATTGCCGCCAACCTTTTCGCACAGGCTGGCGATTTCGTTGATGAAGCTGATCTTCGTCGACAGAAAAGCGTTGGAAGCATATTTGGTCAGCTCGGCGGTGCGCCGGCCAGTCACCAGAATCGGAGTCTGCTGCAGGTGCAGCGGACGATAAAGTTCCTCCAGCACGACCTGGGCGCGCGCATTCTCCACCCCCAGAATCACCCGGTCCGGGCGCTTGAAATCACCGATTGCTGCGCCTTCGCGCAGAAATTCCGGATTGGAAACGACTGCAAAATCCGCATCCGGGCGGGTTTCTCGAATCAGCCGCTCGATTTCATCGCCGGTGCCGACCGGCACTGTCGACTTGGTGACGACAACCGTGAAGCCCTTCAGATTTTCGGCGATTTCACGCGCAACGCCATGCACATAGCTGAGATCGGCATGGCCGTCCGAGGCCCGCGAAGGCGTGCCCACGGCAATGAAGACCGCTTCGGCCCCCTCCATTCCGGAGGCCAGATCGGTGGTAAACTGCAGCCGCCCGGCCTTCATGTTGCTGACCACCAGCTCTTCCAGCCCCGGCTCGTAGATCGGCATGACGCCGTTGCGCAGATTCGCGATCTTGGCCGGATCCTTGTCCACGCACACCACTTCATGGCCAAAATCCGCAAAGCAGGCGCCTGACACCAAGCCGACATAGCCCGAACCGATCATTGCGATGCGCATGTGAAATCTTGCTCCTTCAATTCAACTCTGCGGACCAGGATGGCGGCACGCGCACCTGCTGCAAATACCGTCGAGGCCGTTCGCCACAAACAACCTCCTGGTCACTCAAAATCGCTGTAACCGGCGCCAGATGTCAGATTCCGTTCGCTCTGTCGACTGGTCGTTCAATCCGCGGCCGTCGCTGTCTGTTCCGCCGCCAGCTGCATAGCTTCGCGCAGCGAAATGCTGTCCAGACGGTCCAGCGCCAGCTCCGCTGCCTGCAGCACCCGCGCATCGGCAAGCCATTGCCGCACATCCGCTGATCGCTGCTCCTTTTCCAGACGGGCAATGGCATAGCCGAGATCGCCATTGTGCAAGGCAGTCCGGGCCAGACGAAAGTTATCCCTGTCCAGCACATCATCGGGCTGGGTCGGATCATGCGCCCGCACCAGACCGCCAAGCCCCATCTTCAATTGCACCCACCAGCCCTGCCTGACGGCTTGTTCCGGGCGCGGCGGCATGGTTTCGCGCAGCCTGGTGATTCGCGCCGCCAGGGTCTGCCGGCTTTGCGGCTGATTGGACCAGGTCAGCAGAGCTTCCACGGCACTGGCATCCCTGCTTCGAAAACGGGCATTCAGAATTGCTTCCATATCCCCCAGCGGGCGACCGGATTCGACGATCCGGCGCAGAACCGACAAGAGGAACAGATCCTGCATCCGGGCATCGCCACCGCCAGCCTGATCGCGCAACTGCCGGATTTCGCCTTCCAGCTGGTGCAGAGTGCTGTCGACATTGCGCGTGCCGACCTGCCTGGCCTCGACCGTCGCTTCGAGGGCATCAACCCGCGCTGCCAGGGCCGGGGCGCTACCCGCCGACATCTGCGCCGCCAGCGCCTCCTCCACTGCGGAAACATCGCGCTGCTTTGCTTCCAGTTCTTCGATACGCAGGCGCAATCCTTCGACGCGCGAATCGCGAACCTGCAGCCACGTCTGCGAAGACCCCTGCGGCAGATAGCTCCGCACCCGCGTCTCCAGCCAGGGGCTGCCGATGACACCCAGGGTAAAGCTGAGCACCACGCCCAGAATGACCCAGGGCCAGATGTGCCGCCGCGGCCGCGGCGCCGGTGGTTCCAGCCCGCCGGCCTCGCTTATGGTCATCCCCGACGGCAGTTCGGTCATGAGGCAACCGCCTTGCACAGTGCCACAGCTGCATCCAGTGCCTTGGCAAGCGTCGGCGCTTCGGCAATGGCGACTTTCTGCCACCCCGGCCCGGCCGCGACCTCGACATTTCCACTCAGCGCAATCAAGCGAAGCCTGTCCCGGCGAATCGCCTGCTGGTCCACGATCCGGGCAAAAATTCGCGCCGTGCGCGGCGAAAACAGCAAAATGGCAAAAATCCTGCCTTCCCGGAGCGCGGCCATCGCTCCGGCGTCGAAGCCGTCCGCCGCCCGCGCGGCATAGACGGCTTCATAGCTCAGGGACATTCCCTTCGGAACAGCAAGCTGGATGCGGTCCTGGCCACAAAGCTGCAGAAGTTGACGCAGACCATGCTGCGCGGCCTGGCGCAGCACGGCATTGCCATCGCTGTCACCCGTCAGAAGCACGTCGAAGCCGGCCGCGCGCGCGACTTCCGCAGTGCGCGGGCCGACACATATGACGGGCAGCCGGCGCAGTTCCGGTGCCAGCGCGACCGTCGGATGCGGCGCGCGCGGGCTGGTGAACAGCAGAGCGTCGAAATTCCCGTCGGGGATCCGGGCCGGAAGCGGCACGATTCGCAGCAGCGGCGCCGACAACAGGTCGAAGCCAACTCGATTTGCCGCCGCCCTGCAGCGCGCCGCTTCATCCGCCGGCCGGGTCGACAACAGCAAGGGCCGGGTCATGGCGCAACCGTCGGGTGCAGGCCCTGCCGAAGCTCTGGCGTGGCTTGTTGCAAAAGCCGTGCCGCCAGCGCCAGCCCCAGCGCTTCGGGGTCGGAATCGCCGTGCAGTTCCGCTGCGATTCGTTCCTTGCCATCGGCGCTCAGCAATTCCGCCCGCAACTGCAGCCTGTCCGAGCCGGTGGCGTGCACGGCAACCGAGGTATGGCAATCGCCGCCGAGTCCCTTCAGCACGGCCCGTTCCGCCAGCAGGCAGCGGAATGTCCGGGCATCGGAAATCCGGCGCAACAGGGATTGCAGCCGATCATCGTCGGCGCGGCAGGTGACACCAATGATTCCCTGTGCGGTTGCCGGCAGCCATTCATCCAGCGGCAGTGCTGCTCCGGCGGCAATGCCCAAACGCTTCAGCCCCGCCGCCGCCAGAAAAGTCGCATCCACGGCCTGTTCCGCGACCCGCCGCAGCCGCGTTTCGACATTGCCGCGCAGCATCACCACCTGCACGTCCGGGCGCCGATTCAGAATCTGCGCCCGGCGGCGCGGGCTGGATGTGCCGATCACGGCACCCGGCGGCAGATCCCCGATTCCAGCAGCGCCAATCAGGCAATCCCGCGCGTCTTCCCGGGGCAAGGCCGCGGCCAGGGCAATCCCCGGATGCAGTTCCGTCTCCACATCCTTCATCGAATGCACGGCAAGATCAATTTCTCCGGCCAGCAGCGCCCGATCGAGTTCCTTTGTCCACAATGCCTTGCCGCCGATTTCCGCCAGCGGCCGATCCTGTACCCGGTCCCCCATGGTCTTGACGGCTATGATCCGGATCCGGCTGGCTTCGACGCCGCACATCTGGCCAAGCGCTGTCGCCACCAGCCGGGACTGGGCGAGCGCCAGTTCCGAGCCGCGCGATCCAAGGGACAAGGTCATATCATCCGCATCCATGCTGCCCCTTTGCCCTTTCCTGACCGCCACGCCAAGAGCGGGGAATAACGGGACTGGTCGCACATGACAC
>CAZIAA010000207.1:0-3618 GCA_964537365.1 uncultured Sandaracinobacter sp. | reverse complement strand
CTGGCACTGGAGCGGGATGTCGTGGATCAGATCGCCGCGCCACGATATGACGCAGCCCCGCGCAACAAGACAAGGCAAGACAGAGCAATGGGCCGTGATTCTCCACGGCCCATGTGTCTCCGCCGGGGGCCCCGCGGTCACCAGCTGACGTAAAACATCGCTTTTGCCAGAAAAACGATCAGAACCATCTGCGTAAACACGCTCAGGTGGATGAATTTGAAATGGCGCGATTTCAGCTTGCCACGCGCGCTGGCGGTGATGGCCACCAGAAAATGCACCAGCACGCTCAAGGCCAGAATGATCTTGATCGACAGCAGCAGGCCGAAACCATTGTCCAGCGGATGCGCCAGCGCGGCGCGATATTCATGCGCCATGGCGAATCCCGTCAGAAAGAGGATGGCAACGGCATAGGGCATGACCCGGCGCGCGCGCCGACCAATTGCTGTTTCCACGCTGCGTATGACATCGCGCCCGACCGGCCGCCGGATTCCTTCCAGAATCAGCACTTCGAAGAACACCGTGCCGACAAACATGATCGCTGCAAACAGATGCAGGGTTACCAGCGCAAAATGATTCATTGCCTCGTCACTCCTTCATCCCAGCCTATGCGGCAAAACTGGCCATACTCCAACCGGCAGGAAACCACTGCGACAAAGCGCTTTCGCAGCCAGTCATTCCATTTGCCCCGCGCCCGTCCTAGAATGGCTGCCGGGAGCAGCGCGCGACCTGCGCGCGAACCACTGCGTAGAGGAAGGAACCGACAGAATGGCAAGCTGTAACGCGGCGGTTGCGCATGGCGCCCATCAACCATTCACTCTGGAAACGCTCAGCCTGAATGGCCCGCGCGCCGGTGAAGTGCTGGTCCGCATTGCCGGTGTCGGCCTCTGTCACACCGACCTCGTGTTCCGCGACCAGATGCCGCTCAGTTTTCCAGCGGTATTGGGACATGAAGGCGCCGGCACCGTCGAAGCCGTCGGCGAAGGCGTGACCGATTTTGCCCCCGGCGATACCGTCATCATCGGCTTTTCCAGCTGCGGCCATTGTCCGCGCTGCGCCGAACATCTGCCCGGCTATTGCCAGACTTTCAATGAACTGAATTATGCCGGCATGCGCCTCGAGGACGGCTCGACCGCCTATCTGCAGGATAGCCACCCGGTGTGGTCGCATTTCTTCGGCCAATCCTCTTTCACCAGCCACGCCATCACCCGTGCCGGCAATCTGGTCAAAGTCGACACCCGGGCGCCGCTGGAAATTCTTGGGCCATTGGCCTGCGGTTTCCAGACCGGCGCCGGCGCCATCATGCGCAGCCTCGCCTGCCCGGCCGGCTCCAGCCTGGTGGTGTTCGGCGGCGGCCCGGTCGGTCTTGCCGCCATAATGGCCAGCCGTATTCAGGGCTGCTCTACAGTCATATTGGTCGAGCCCGTGGCCGAACGCCGCCGGATCGGTCTGGAACTGGGCGCGACGCATGTGATCGACCCGGGCGAAAGCACCGAACTCGCCGCCGCCATCCGGGAAATCCTGCCCATGGGGGCCGATTTCGCTTTTGATACCACCGGCGTCGTTCCCGTCATCGAAGCCGGTCTGGCAGCACTTGGCAGCCATGGCGCATTGGGCCTCGTTGGCGTGCCCAAAGACCCGGAAGCCGCCATTCAGGTCAATATCGTCGGCCTGATGGGACCGGGGCACCGGATCATCGGCATCATCGAAGGCGACAGCGACCAGCAGAATTTCATTCCGGAGCTGCTGACCCACCATGCCGCCGGCCGTTTTCCGTTCGACCGCCTGATCCGCACTTTCCCGCTGGCCGAGATCAATGCCGCAATCGAGGCGCAGGCGCACGGCGAATGCATCAAGGTGGTGCTGATTCCCTGAGGCCTATGCCTCAGGATCTGGCGGCAAGCGCCTCGATCTTGCGATCATCCTCTGCGTCCAGCGCGGTCAGGTCCATGCCTTTGCTTTCCCGCATGTAAAGGGCGGCAATCAGGCTGATGCCGGCGCCGATGCCGATATAGATCGCAATCGGCACCCAGCTTTCATAGCGGCGCAGCAGCCAGGTTCCAATCAGCGGTGCCCAGGACCCCGCCACGATCGACGTCACCTGATAGCCGAGGGAAACGCCGGAATAGCGCATGCGCGTCGGAAACATTTCCGACATGATCGCCGGTTGCACGGCATACATGAAGCTGTGCACCACCAGCCCCAGCACGATCGCCGAACCAATGATGAATGTGCTGCCCGTGCCCAGCATCGGAAAGGCCAGAAACGGCCACAACACCGCCAGCGCGGCGCCGGCAATATAAATGGGTTTGCGCCCGGCGCGGTCGGCCCAGGCCCCCATCAGGGGGATCATCAGCAAATGCGCAATATGGGCTATGAACAACAGGCTCAATATGCGCTCGGTGTCGATGCCGCGAAAGGCCAGATAGGTGATCGTGAAGGTGACCACCATGTAATAGAGGATATTTTCGCCGACCCGCAGCCCCATGGCCGTGAACACACCGCGCGGATAGCGTTTGAACACTGCCGCCACGCCATAGGCATCGCTGGCGGATTCTTCCATCTCGGCCCGCGCCTGTTCGAATATTTCGGAATCCTGTACCTGGGTACGGATATAATAACCAATGAACACGATCACCACCGACAGCCAGAAACCAATACGCCAGCCCCAGGCCAGAAACTGGTCTTCGCTCATGATGACCGACAACAGCAACAGCACGAAGGTCGCGGCCAGATTGCCCAGCGGTACCCCGGCCTGCGGGAAGCTGCCCCAGAATGCGCGTGAACGCGGCGGGCTGTGCTCGGTCACCAGCAGTACGGCACCGCCCCATTCTCCGCCCACGGCAAAGCCCTGCAGAAAGCGCAATGTTACCAGCATCACCGGCGCCCAATAGCCGATGGCGTGATAGGACGGCAGACAGCCCATCAGAAATGTGGATACGCCGATCAGCACCAGACTGAATTGCAACAATGCCTTGCGGCCGATGCGGTCACCGACATGGCCAAAGACGATTCCACCCAATGGGCGGGAAATAAAGCCGACGGCATAGGTCGCAAATGCAGCAATTATGCCGTCAAGTTCATTCCCGGTATCCGGAAAGAAGTATTTCCCGAAAACAAGCGTTGCAGCGGTGCCGTAAAGAAAGAATTCATACCATTCGACAACTGTCCCTGCCATCGACGCATAAACGACCTTTCGAAGATAGGACTGATCTTCGCGCCCTTCGCTCACCTGCAATCTCCCTGCCGCCGCACTCTGCCAGTGCGCGTCCGGAAGCGGGCCCGGGCACTGCCATCCGGCGTTGTCATCCCTTTGATCTGGTGCCGCCTTGTGCACCTTGCGGGACATTCTGGCAACTGTAACCTGGTATCCCCGCGCCGCTGTAAGTAACCATTGCCGTGAAAAAAATCGCGCAGCGCGGGAAGGAAATATTTGGCATCCCGGCCTCGCCGTAGTAACGATTGCCATGAAAAAAGCGAGGGCGCGGGAAGGAAACAGGATGAAGCTTTATTACATGCCGGGTGCCTGTTCGCTCGCCAGTCATATCGTTCTGGAATGGATCGGTGTGCCCTATGAAACGCAGCCCACATCACGCCCGGAAATGAAGACCGAGGAATATC
>CAZIAA010000206.1:0-3622 GCA_964537365.1 uncultured Sandaracinobacter sp. | reverse complement strand
GCTTCAAATACCGCCTCGATGACAAAATCACAGCCCTTGAGATCGGCATAATCCGCAGTTGGCTGAATTCGGTTCAATATGGCCTCGGCCTTGTCAGCAGCCATGCCACGCTTGTGCAGAAGGTCAGCTGTATGCTGCCTGCCCTGTTCGGCCAGCGCCAGTTCACGATCGAGCAGCACGACACTGATGCCCGCCTGCGCGGCGACACCGGCAATGCCGGCGCCCATCATGCCGGCCCCCAGTACGGCAAGCCGCGTGGTGGGCGATGCCGGCACATCGGCAGGCCGGCGCGCGCCCTTTTCCGCGGCCTGTTTCGACACGAACAGGGAACGCACCATATTGCCCGCCTGCGGGTCGGCAACGACCTTGGCGAAATATTTCGATTCCACCCGGATGGCAGTATCCATCGGCAATGGCGCGCCTTCATAAACGGCCGACAGAATGGCGCGCACCTGATTGAGATTGCCATGCGTTTGCCGATGCGCCAGCGCGGTTCCGCCGACGAAAGTCTGGGCAAAGGCCGGGTTGCGGCCGCCAACGCCGCCCGGGAAACGGAAGGATTTCCTGTCCCAGGGCTGCACACCGCCTTCGGGATGCGCCTTCACCCAGGCTTTGGCCGCTGGCACCAGATTATCGGCGGACGTCACTTCATGCACGACGCCCAGCTGCAGGGCCTCCTGCGGGCTCATGTTCTTGCCTTGCAGCAGATACATCAATGCCGGCTGCACCCCGATCAGCCGCGGCAGCCGTTGCGTGCCGCCGGCGCCGGGCAACAGCCCGACCAGAACTTCCGGCAAGCCGAGTATGATCTTCGGATTGTCGGCAACGACGCGGTAATGGCAGGCCAATGTGATTTCGAGGCCACCACCCAGCGCCAGACCATTGATCGCGGCCGCAACCGGCTTGCCGCAGGTTTCCATGCTGCGCAGCAACGCATTCAGTCCGAACACGCTTTCGAATATGCGCTGCATATGCGATTGGCCCGACCCGGCCGTGTCGCCGCCGGTAAAATCCGTGCCTTTCAAATCGGCGCCGGCAACAAAACCCGATGGCTTGGCCGATGTGATGACTGCGCCCTTGACACTGTCATCCGTGCGCAGGCGTTCGATTGCCGCTTCCAGATCGTCGTGCAGGCCGTCGGTGATCACATTCATCGACAGCCCGGGACAGTCGATGGTCAAAAGCAGGATGCCATCGGAATCCAGTTCCTGGCGGATAGTCTGTTCCGTCATATCGCCCTCCAGCGGTTCAGATTCGTTCGATGACCGTGGCCGTGCCCATGCCGGCACCGACGCACAGGGTGATCAGCGCGGTTTCCTTGCCGCTGCGTTCCAGTTCATCGAGCGCCGTGCCCAGCAGCATGGCGCCGGTCGCGCCCAGCGGATGGCCCATGGCAATGGCACCGCCATGCACATTCACCTTTTCATGCGGAATGTTCATATACTTCATCATCCGCATGACAACAGAGGCAAAAGCTTCATTCACTTCGAACAGATCAATGTCGTCAACCGTCATGCCGAGGCGCTTCAGCAGCTTTTCGCTGACATCGACCGGCCCCGTCAGCATGATCATCGGTTCCGAGCCGATGGAGGCCATGCCCTTGATCCGGGCGCGCGGCGTCAAGCCATATTTGCGGCCGATTTCGGCATTGCCGACGAGAACCGCAGAGGCGCCATCCACAATACCGGAGGAATTGCCGGCATGGTGCACATGGTTCACGCGCTCCACTTCCGGGTAGCGCAGACGGGCAATTTCATCAAAGCCCGGCATTTGTTCGCCAATGCTGAGAAAGCTCGGTTTCAATGCAGCGAGTGCCTGCATGTCGGTGCCGGCGCGGACATGCTCGTCATGGTCGAGCAGGACTTCGCCAATGACGTCGCGCACGGGAATGATGGATTTCCGGAAATAGCCATTTTTCCAGGCATCTGCCGCGCGACGTTGTGATTCCACTGCAAATGCATCGACATCATCGCGGGAAAAGCCTTCGATTGTGGCAATGAGGTCGGCGCTCACCCCTTGCGGGGCGAAATAGGTCTTGAAGGCGACTGCCGGGTCCATCGCCCAGGCGCCCCCGTCCGAGCCCATGGGAACGCGGCTCATGCTTTCGACGCCACCGCCCACGGCAAATTCGGCTTCGCCGGAAATCACCTTGGCGGCGGCGATGTTGACTGCTTCGAGCGCGGATGCGCAAAAGCGGTTGACCTGCACGCCGGCCGTGCTGTCGGCATAATCGGCGTTCAATGCAGCAATGCGGGCGATATCCGCGCCCTGTTCCCCCACCGGCGATACACAGCCGAGGATGACGTCATCCACATCGCGGGTATCGATTGCGCTGCGGTCGCGGATGGCCTGCAGAACCTGGGTCGCCAGTTGCACCGGTGTGACTTCATGCAAGGCGCCGCTGCTCTTGCCATTGCCGCGCGGCGTGCGGACGGCGTCGTAAATCAGGGCTTCGGCCATGATCTTTCTCCTTGAAAGCCCGGTTACTCTTAATCGCCATCCGCTTGAGCGCAAGCCATCTGGCTGCGATCAAATGTCCAGCTCCGGGTTTGACGCTTTTGGGCTTTGTCTAGAAGGCGTCGTCCGGAAACTGCATGAGCGTTGCCGCACTGGCCTTCACCTGCGCTGCTTCGGATTGCGCCTTGGGCATTTCGCGTTCGAAAAAATGTTTTGTGGTCAGCAGCTTGGCTTCAAGAAAGACGGGATCAAAATCGCCGGATTGGTCCTGCAGCGCGGCATCCGCCAGGCGCAGCCAGAAATAGCCGAGCACGATGAGAGCCATCAGCCGCAGATAGGGCATGGACGCCGCCCCGGCATTGTCGGGCTGGGTCAGGGCATGTTGCACCAGCCAGAAAGTGGCACCTTCCAGCTCTGCCTTGGCGGCCGCCAGCGACTCGGCAAGATCGCGCAGTTCCGGTTTTTCGCGGCCAAGCGCGATTGCGTCTTCGATCATGGCCTGCAACACGCGCAGCGCCCGCCCGCCATTGCGCGCCAGCTTGCGCCCGACGAGATCGAGCGCCTGGATGCCATTGGCGCCTTCATAGATCTTGGAAATCCGTGCATCGCGCACGAATTGTTCCATGCCCCATTCGACGATATAGCCATGACCGCCAAAGACTTGCTGGGCATTGACGGTATGGTTGAAGCCTTCATCCGTCAGATAGGCCTTGATGACGGGTGTCAACAACGACAGCAGATCGTCGGCGCGTTCGCGGGTTTCCGCGTCCACGGCATGCACCGCCAGATCCGCCTGCAGCGCGGCCCACAGGCACAATGCGCGCGCGCCCTCGTTGAACGCGCGTGCATCCAGCAGCATGCGGCGCACATCGGGATGGACGAGGATCGGGTCGGCCCAGGCATCGGGGTTTTTCGGCCCCGTAAGCGCCCTGCCCTGTAGCCGCTCGCGGGCATAGGCAACGGCATTCTGCGTGGCGATTTCGGATTGCGCCAGCCCCTGCCCGCCGACGCCCAGCCGCGCCACATTCATCATGATGAACATGGCCTGCAATCCCTGCCGTTCAGCCCCCAGCAGATAGCCTGTCGCGCCATCATAATTCATGACACAAGTGGCATTGGCGTGGATGCCCATCTTTTCCTCGATTGAACCACAGGACAGCGCGTT
>CAZIAA010000205.1:0-3655 GCA_964537365.1 uncultured Sandaracinobacter sp. | reverse complement strand
ACAGACCATGCTGCAGGACTTGCTTCCGGATTCCGGCGAGTGAATCCGGCGCGCTGACCATCAGCGATGGGCTGGCTGTAGAAGATGAGCGCGTCTGGGCTGAACCGTTACAGAGCTATCGCACGAAGCCCTCGATCTTCTCATTGAGGTGATCGACCACGCCATTGCTGCCCGAGCGCGCTTTGGAGACGTGGAGACGTGCCGGCCAATGCCGACTGTGCTCTCGCCCCCAACAGCTCCAGGCTGGCCTTTCGCGCTTCTTCCTCTATCTCCTTTGCAATCTGTGTGATCAATTGCTGGGGGCCACAGGAATGACCCTCGGTCTGGTGGCGGGAAGTTTCCTCGCCACGCTCACCATGCGCTGGTCATGCGGCGAAACACTCGCCGGGCCACTCGGCCTGCGATCATTGCCAGCAACAATTGCGCGCTGCCGAACTCGTCCCGCTTCTCTCCTTCCTGATCTGGCACGGCGGCTGACGCCATTGCGGTGGCGCCATCGACTGGGGGCATCCAGCGATCGAACTCGCCTGCGCGATCGTTGACGGGGTTATCGGCAACATGCATGAAAAAGGCCTCCGTTCCTGTCATGTATATAACAGGAACGGAGGCCCGGAATCTCACTTTACGGCTACAGGGCTCAGAATTTCGCTGTCACGCCGAAAGAAAAGCTACGGCCGAGATCATAACGGTTGTTATAGATCCGGCTGGCGCCCAGTTGCTGATATTCGCGAAAGCCCGTTCCCGTCAGGTTACGAGCCTCGAACTTCAGTTCGAGGGGGACGCTGCCGAGGCTGATTTCCTCGCGCAGCACCAGATCGAGGCGAATACCGGGCCGCTCGATAATATCCGGCACCACGCCGGGCCCACGTTCTGCCACCCTGGTGCTGGCGAATGTGAACAGCAGGGTCTGTTCGGACAACCGGTCTTCATGTTGCAGGCCAAGCTGGAAGTTTCCGACATGGTCGGATTGTCCCGTCATGGCTTCGCCATCAGTAAACAGATCGGTCGCCGCCACAGCCGCGCCGCCGGCATAGACAGGCCAGGTCACATCATCGACGCCAACCTTCAGTTTTGATTTGGTGAAGGTATAATTGGCAGCCGCCAATATGCGCCGTCCCGAGAAGAATCCATCGCCGGAAAGTGGAAAGTATTTCTGTAGTTCGGCTTCGACGCCATAGAGTTTAGCCTGTGGCGCGTTAGCGAATGTGGTGAAGATATTGTTGGTTTGCGAATAGGAGACCGTCTCGATCGGATTATCAATTTTTTTCCAGAAAGCACCAATCTGCAACCGCTCATCGTCGCCCATATACCATTCATAACGCGCTTCGAGGTTGAACAGCTCGGAATCGACTAGAAAGGGGTTACCAAAAGACGTGCGATCGGTGTCGGTATCGAGATAGGTTTGCCGCGCCAGTTCGCGAAATTGCGGGCGCGCGATGGTTTTCGAGGCCGAAAAGCGCAATTGCATATCTTCGGCGAAATTCCAGGTGAGTGTCCCGGCAGGCAACCAATAGCTGTTGTCGATCCGCGTCGGATCGAGGAACGCGCCACCCGTGCCGAAGAGATCCAGCGGGGTGACGAACATCTTGCCCTTTTCATAGCGCACACCGGCCGTCACGCGCACCCCATCCGCCAGTTCAGCCTCGATCTGGCCATAGCCCGCGTGAATCTTCAGCCCCGCTTCATAGGCGGCCGCGCCCTGCGCACCCGAACTTTCAACGAGATGCACGCCATAAGTATAAACATTGTAATCCGACAATAAGTAATCGGGTCGCTGCTGCGCTACTTCAACCGGGAGAAGGTTGTATGAGCGATAGATGAAATCGCGCCGCGTCGCGTCGCGGGTATTGTCGGTATAGGCATAGCCGGCCGAAATCGTCATCGGCCGTGCCGTCGGCGCATCCCAGGCGAAATCAATGCCGCCGGCCCAGATCTGGTCGCTGAGGTCGGAGAAAGCGATAGTGCTGCTTGCGCCGTTCGTGCGCAGATCGTTCTGATAGGCGCTTTCTTCCGTTCCGGTCACCCGCATCAGACGATAGCTGTTCATCCGCTCATAGGGAGATTTGCGGTGCGATTTTGCCCAGGTAGCGCGCAGATCGACATGAAAATCACCGAAGTTGAAATCCCCCACAGCGGACGTCGAGAACAGCTGCCGGTTGAACCAACTGGTGTAATTGCGCGCCAATCGATCCGAGCCGACGTTGGCATGATTGAAACCGTTCTGGCTACGGGCTTCTTTCAGCGCGTCGCGAATGAATACATTGGTCAGACGGACACTATGCTCTCCAAATTCGGCGCCCACACCAACGAGCGCATTCACCTTCACCCGGTTCTCGGTCGACATGAACCGATAGTCTTCGGTCGGAACCAGAGTTGGCTCTCCATCGACCACCGTGATCCCGGTGACCGACTGCTGCAGCCCGCCACGCGTTTCCCATTCATTCGACCAGTTGCCGGAAAAAATCAGGCCAAGGCGCGCGGCGCCGACATCCCAGCTTTTGCCGCCACTGAAGCCCAGCGAAAAATTGGCCGGAATGTCATTGTTGATCTGCATGACATTGGTGTTGGCGTTTCTGAGGCTGGACGTAATTGTTGCCAGTTCATCGCGGCTGAAGCTGCCGGGGCCGATCAGGTTGCCGCTGTTCATGGCGTTGCGCAACGGCGCCGGAATGGAGCGCGCGCCATTGTCAAAACCCGTCCAGTCGGTGCGCGAACCAAAATACGTATAGCCACGCTCCAGCGTGGTTTCGGTATTGGCGCCCACCGACGCGGAAATATTCAGAAAGCTTTCCTCGGGGATGGCGCGCGTCGTCAGATTGATGACGCCGCCGCCGAATTCACCGGGGAAGTTGACGGAATAGCTTTTCTGCACCAGCGTCGACGACAGCAGGTCGGTCGGGAAGATGTCGAGCGGCACAACCCGGCGCAACGGTTCCGGCGAAGGGATGGGCAAGCCGTTCAGCAACGCCAGCGAATAGCGTTCGCCAAGCCCGCGCACATAGACATATTTGCCGCCCACGACCGACAGGCCGGTCACACGTTTCAGGGCGCCGGCAATATCGCCCTCGCCGCCGCGGCTCATTTCCTCTGTGGTAAGCACTGATACCACCGAAGGCGTTGCACGGACGAGATCAGGAATGTGCGTGCCGATCACCACGATCTGGTCGGCGGCCATACCGCCCCCGGGAATCAGGATATCCTGCCCTGCGTCAGCACTTGGCGGTTGCGGTTGCGCACTGAGCGGCGCGGCGCTCAGTGCCGTCGTTGCCAGAAGCAACAGGGCAAGATTTGGCGCAAGGCTCGGCTTTTGCATCGGAAATTCCTCAGATATCAAAGAGGCTTGCGGGGCGCTGCATCAAGCGCCCCGCAATATTACAGTCTGCTCAGCGAACCGGACGGGCCGCTGCGGTGCAGCTCGTCTGCCCCGGCAGACCGCAGGTCCAGCCGTTGAACCAGTTGTCGTTGGCGTCGCGGAATGCGCCGATGTAATTCACATTCGTCAGATACGCATTGACGCCCGCCAGATCGGCAAAGGCCGGAACCGCATTTTCATTGGCGCCGGGGAAATAGGTGTTGATGAGCGTCGACGTGCCGTTCAGCTCGTTATTGTTGCCGTTCAGCACGTTCAGCACCTGCTGCTCGGTGACATTGCTGC
>CAZIAA010000204.1:0-3660 GCA_964537365.1 uncultured Sandaracinobacter sp. | reverse complement strand
AATGGGGCGATATCGTCAAGATCGGCCGCACCCATATGATGGATGCGACGCCGTTGACGCTGGCGCAGGAATTGTCGGGCTGGGCACAGATCTGCCGCAATGGTGTCGCGCGTGTCGAAAGTGTGCTGCCGCGCATGACGGAACTGGCGCAGGGTGGTACGGCGGTGGGCACGGGGCTGAATACCCCGGCGGGCTTTGCCGAAGACTTTGCCCGTACCCTCGGCGAATTTACGCCCGGAACGACATGGCAGACTGCACCCAACAAGTTCGAAGCATTGTCGACGCATGACGCCAGCGTGGAGGCCGGCATGCTGACCACCATCGCGACCGGCATGATGAAGATCGGCAATGACTTGCGGCTGCTGGGCTCGGGGCCGCGCGCAGGCTTGGGCGAATATGCCCTGCCGGCGAATGAACCCGGAAGCTCGATCATGCCGGGCAAGGTCAATCCGACGCAATGCGAAGCGCTGACCATGGTGTGCGCGCAGGTGATCGGCAATTCCCAGGCCGTGGTCGCGGGTGGCATGCAGGGCATGTTGCAGTTGAATGTGTTCAAGCCGATGATCGTGCACAATGTGCTGCGTTCGATCCGCATCTTGTCGGACGCCATCAACAGCTTCCGTGAACGCTGTGTGGAGGGCATGCAGCCCAACCGAGACCGCATCCATGAACTGGTGGAACGCTCGCTGATGCTGGTGACGGCGCTGGCGCCGGCGATCGGCTATGACAATGCCGCCGATATCGCCAAGACCGCGCATAAGGAAGGCACGACCCTGCTGCAGGCCGGATTGAAGCTCGGGCATGTGACCGAAGCGCAATTCCGTGAAATCGTGGTGCCGGCCAATATGACGCATGGCGATTGACGCGGGCGATTGAAGCGCCTGCCACTTGCCGCCGGAAAGGGAAAGCCGTCAATGAAACCGGGACCCCGCGCGTTGCGAAATGCGCGGGGTTTGCGCCCCGGCCGGCGACGTGCTTAAGCGGGCGCGATGATCGACAGGGATGATTCCAAACCGCCGCGGCGCGGGCTGATGCTGGTGCTGTCCAGTCCGTCCGGGGCCGGCAAGACCACGCTCAGCCGGCGGTTGCTGGCCGAAGATTCGCGGATTTCACTGTCGGTGTCGGCAACGACGCGCAGCCCCCGCCCGGATGAAGTGGACGGCCACGATTACTGGTTCGTCGATTCCGGGCGTTTTGATGCCATGATTGCAGATGGCGAATTTCTGGAATGGGCGCAGGTGTTCGGCAATCGCTATGGCACGCCGCGCGCACCGGTGGAGGCAGCGCTGCGGGCGGGGCGCGATGTGCTGTTCGATATCGACTGGCAGGGCACGCAGCAGTTGCGCCAGAGCCAGTCAGCCCGGGATCTGGTGTCGATCTTTCTGTTGCCGCCGGGCATGGCCGAGCTGGAAGAGCGTTTGCGCCGCCGCGCTGCCGACAGCGCCGATGTCATTGCTGTGCGCATGGCCAAGGCCGCGGCGGAAATCAGCCATTGGGCGGAATATGATTATGTGCTGGTGAATGCGGATGTGGATATTTGCCTGGCATCCATCCGCGCCATATTGATGGCGGAAAGGCTGCGCCGTGCGCGGCAGCGCAGCCTGGCCGATTTCGTGCGGGGCCTTTTGAACGAGGAAACATCGGGCTGATGGAAACCTGCCGGCCCCTTCAGAGCCGTCGCTTCAGATCGAGCGGCCGATCAGCTCGCGCATGATTTCCGATGTGCCGCCATAGATGCGCTGCACTCGGGCGTCGCGCCAGAACTGGGCGATGGCATATTCGTTCATATAACCGGCACCGCCATGCAGTTGCAGCGCGGCATCGGTGATTTCCCACTGCATTTCCGTCGTCCACAGCTTGGCGGCGGCGCCTTCATAGGCATCCAGTTCGCCATTCACATGGCGGGTGATGCAGTAATCCAGATGCGCCCAGCCAACCTGCAGCTTGGCCTTCATGCCGGCGAGGGTGAAGCGGGTGTTCTGGAAATCCAGGATTGGCTTGCCGAACGCCTTGCGCTCGCGCACGAAATTGACTGCTTCGTCATAGGCGCGCTGGGCGGCGCCCATGCCCTGCACGGCAATGACCAGACGTTCCTGTGGCAACTGGCTCATCAGATAGATGAAGCCCTGGCCTTCGGCGCCGAGGCAGTTGCTGACGGGAACGCGGCAGTCCTGGAAGAACAGTTCCGAGGTATCGCCGGAATGCTGGCCGATCTTGTCGAGATTGCGGCCGCGGATGAAGCCGGGCGCGTCTTCGTCGACGATGATGAGGCTGATTCCGCGGGCACCTTCATTGGGGTTGGTCTTGGCGACGACGACGGTAAAGCCACAGTTCTGGCCATTGGTGATATAGGTCTTGGAGCCGTTGATGACGTAATGGTCGCCATCGCGCTTTGCCGTGGTTTGCACGCCCTGCAGGTCGGAGCCGGCGCCCGGTTCCGTCATGGCAATGGCGCCGATCAGCTCGCCACTGATCATTTTCGGCAGATAATGCTTTTTCTGCGCTGCTGAACCATAGTTCATGATATAGTGGCAGACGATATCCGAGTGCACCGACAGGCCGGCACCCGAGCCCTGATAGGCCAGTTCCTCGATGATGACGGCATTGTAGCGGATGTCCAGCCCGAGTCCGCCATCGGCTTCGGCCACATTCGGGCACAGCAGTCCGGCTTCGCCAGCGGCGCGCCAGAAATCCTTGTCGACAATGCCTTCCTTTTCCCAGCGCGCCAGATTGGGCGTGAGGTGCTGGGCGTAGAATTTGCGCACCTGATCGCGAAAGGCATTCAGGTCCGCATCATAGGCGGTTCTGCGGCTGGTATCGATCATCGGGTGTTTCCTTCCGGGGTGTTCAGCCTTGCCCGCTGCTGTCGGTGGTCGAGGATTCCAGCTTTTCGGCCAATATGGTCAAGCCGGTTTCCGAGACTTCGGCAAAGCCGCCAGTGATGCGGATTCGTTCGGGCTGGCTGTTTTCCGTTGCATAAATGGCGACTTCGCCGACCTTTAAGGAAGTCATCAGCGGCGCGTGGCCGGCCATGATTCCAAGCTCGCCTTCGGTGCCGGGCACCACCACCATATGTGCCTCACCATGGCGTTCGAGGCGCTCAGGCGAGACCAGCTCGTATTTCAGCCTGTCTGCCATGTCAGGCCGCTTCGGCGGCGAGCTTTTGCGCCTTTTCGACGGCCTGCTCGATGGTGCCGACCATGTAGAAAGCAGCTTCGGGCAGATGGTCATATTCGCCGGCGACGATGGCCTTGAAGCCCTTGATGGTGTCTTCCAGCTGCACGAAGACGCCCGGCTGGCCGGTGAACACTTCGGCGACGTGGAAGGGCTGCGACAGGAAGCGCTGGATCTTGCGGGCGCGGGCAACCGTCAGCTTGTCCTCTTCCGACAGCTCGTCCATGCCGAGAATGGCGATGATGTCCTGCAGCGACTTGTAGCGCTGCAGCGTCTGCTGCACGTCGCGCGCCACCGCGTAGTGCTCCTCGCCGACGATCAGCGGATCGAGCATGCGCGAGGTCGAGTCGAGCGGGTCGACCGCCGGGTAGATGCCCTTCTCCGAGATCGCGCGCGACAGCACGGTCGTGGCGTCGAGGTGGGCAAACGACGTCGCCGGCGCCGGGTCGGTCAGGTCGTCGGCCGGCACGTAGATGGCCTGCACCG
>CAZIAA010000203.1:0-3661 GCA_964537365.1 uncultured Sandaracinobacter sp. | reverse complement strand
TCGCGCGCACCTTGCCAACGGAACGCCGCACCATTGCCGGCAACATCTTCCGCCGCACCCTGCCCGATGGCACGCGCAGCGAGGAAATGGCCGATGCGACTCGTCTGGCGGAAATCCTGCAAGACGAATTCAGCCTCGCCGTACCGATGGAATGGCAGCCCATGCTGCGAAGCTTCGCCGCCGGCCGGGTCTGGAATCCAGCGGAACGCAGCTAAACGACGCCCTGCTGGCGCAGTTCGGCAATCTCCGCCGGGGCAAAACCCGCCTCGCGCAACACCGCATCGCTGTCCGCGCCCAGCAAAGGCGCCGGGCGATTGGCCAGCCGTTCCTCATCCAACCGGATGGGGCTGGACAACACCCGGATATCCGCATCCGGATGCTGCACTTCGTCGATCATCGCCGTTTCGCGCAGGAACGGATTATCCAGCGCCTGATCCAGATCATGAACGGGCGCCACCGGCATCGCGCCCTGCAGCAATTGCAGCCAATGCGCGGTCGGCTGGCTGCTGAAAATCTCGTCCAGAAGCGCTGTCAGAACCTCACGATTCTGCCAGCGATCGGCGCTGCTGCGAAAGCGCGGATCATCCGCCAGATCCGGCCGGTTCAGCTTTTTAGTCAGCACATCCCAGAATTTCGGCAATTGCGCCATCACGAACACCCAGCCATCCGCCGACCGGAACATCTGGCTCGGCACCACCGAAGGATGCCCGGAGCGCGGCATGCGCGTCGTCACATCGCCTTCGTTCAGATACCATAATGCCGGATAGGTGGTCTGATGGATGGCCGCCGACATCAGATCGACATCGACATCACGACCAACCCCCGTCTGCCGCGCCGCCAGCAATGCCGCCAGCAAGCCAACCGCCATCATCGTCCCGGTCATGAAATCGACCATGGACAACCCCAGACGCGCCGGCGGCGTCCCCGGCTCGCCCGTCACCGACATGAAGCCGCATTCCGCCTGCATCAGATAATCATAACCGGGCCAGCGCGCCCGGCCATTGTCGCGGCCATAGGCGGAAATATGCGCACAGACGATGGCCGGATTATATGGCTTCAAGGCGGCATGGGTCACGCCCAATGTCGCCGGCAGATCGCCGCGCAGATTATTGGCCACGGCATCCACCGTCGGCACCAGCCGGTGCAGCACCGCCTGCCCGGCTTCACTCTTGAGATCGAGGGTCAAAGACCGCTTGTTCAGATTGAACGCCTGAAAGAACAGGCTTTCGCCGTCACGCAGGAAATGCGGGCCAACGCCGCGCGCGGTATCGCCGCCGCGCTTGCCCGGCGCGGCCGGCGGTTCGATCTTGATCACATCGGCGCCAAGTTGCGCCAGAAACAAAGTGCCATAAGGCCCGGCGGCATATTGCTCGACCGACAGCACCCGCACCCCCGCCAGCGGCAATGGCTGTGCGCTCATGCCGGATGCGCCTGCAGCCAGCGCTTGGCAATAATCATGCGCTGCATTTCATTGGTGCCCTCGATGATGCACAGCAACATGGAATCGCGATAGAATCGCTCGATTTCATATTCCCTGGAATAGCTGTAACCGCCAAAGATGCGCATGCCTTCCTGCGCATTGGCGACGGCTGCTTCAGAGGCGAAATATTTCGCCATGCCGGCCTCCATGTCGCAGCGCTCGCCGCGGTCATAGGCATCGGCGGCATCCTGGGTCAAAAGCCGGGCGGCACGCGCCCGCGTCGCCATTTCCCCCAGCTTCAGCTGAATCGCCTGATGCTGGCCGATGGGCTTGCCCATGCTCTGCCGTTCCTGGGCATAGCGCGTCGCCAACGCCAGCGCCCCTTCCGCCAGCCCGACCCCGCGCGCCGCCACATTGATCCGGCCCAGTTCCAGCCCGCCGGTCGCCTGAAAAAAGCCCTGACCTTCCACCCCGCCAATCAGATTGGCCGCCGGCACGCGGTAATCATCGATCACCAGTTCAGTGCAGTCGATCGAACGATAGCCCAGCTTGTCGAATTTCTGCCCGGCCGCAAGCCCCGGCCCCTTGGGCGTAATCAACAGGCTCATGCCGCGATAGCGCGGATCGGCAGCCGAATCGGTTTTCACCAGCATGGCAAAGCAATGGCCGTGCACGCCATTCGAAATCCACATCTTGGTGCCATTGACGACATAATCATCACCATCGCGCCGCGCCACCGTGCGGATGGCCTGCAGATCGGAGCCGGCATTGGGCTCGGTCAACGCCAGCGCCCCGCGAATTTCCCCGCTCGCCATCCGCGGCAGCCACTGCTGCTTTTGCGCCTCCGTGCCAAAACGCTCGATCGCCGCCGCCATGATCAGATGCGAATTGAAGATCCCGGTCAACGCCATCCACACGCTGGCGATGCGGGCGGTGATGCGGGCATAGGTCCGGGCTGGCAGGCCCAAACCACCATATTCCGGCGCAATGGTCGCCCCGAACAGCCCCATCTCCGCCATCTGCCGCACGATTTCCTCGGGCCAGATATCGCCATGGTCATGCGCCATCACATTGGGGCGCACCTCGTGCTCGATCCAGCGGTCTATGCTGTCCAGCAATGCGGCTTCTTCCGCGGCATCGATCTGCCGGCGGCTGCGTTCGCTGTGTTCGGCAACCGAATTCAAATCACGCCTCCACTTCGCCAAAACCCTGTTTCCACACCAGCACCGTGCGCTCGAAAGTGCAGACAATGTCACCATTCTGGTTCCTGCCGATGGTGCGCACGCTCACGATGCCCTGTTCCGGGCGCGATTTCGACTCGCGTTTTTCCAGCACTTCGCTTTCGGCATAGAGCGTATCGCCGACAAACAGCGGATGCGGCAGGCGGATATCGGTCCAGCCCAGATTGGCAACCGCCTTCTGGCTGACATCGGATACGCTCATCCCCACCAGCACCGCCAGCGTGAACGGCGACACCACCAGCGGCTTCTTGAATTCCGTCCGGGCGGCAAATTCATGGTCGAAATGGGTCGGATGGGTGTTCATGGTCAACAATGTGAACCAGACATTGTCGGCTTCATTGATGGTGCGTCCGGGCCGGTGTTCGTAAACATCGCCGACGGTGAATTCCTCGAAATAGCGGCCAAAAGTCTCGCGATAGCGATTGGGCCCGACTTCGATGCTGCCCGCGCGTCTGCTCATGATCCTGCTCCCCTCGTCAAAGCTGCGCCATTCCCGGCTTCAGGCAATGCGGCTGCCCAGTGACGCCCGTGCAATGTCGCGCACGATAGCGTAGGTCAACCGCCGGCCACGCCCGGTTTCGATGACGACATCGGCAATCCGGCGTTTCTGCGCATCCGACATCTGGTGCTGCAACACATTCAAAAACCGCGCTTCGGTCATACCCGGCCGCGCCAGAACGCGTGCCCGCTGCACCCGGAAAGGTGCGGACGCAACTGCAACCAGATCGACGGATTTCCAGCCCTGGCCTTCCAGCAGCAGCGGCACATCCAGCACCACTGCCCGCCGGCTGCGATAGCGTTGCAGAAAACGCCGCTGCATCTGCCCGACCAGCGGATGGATGATCCGCTCCAGAGTCTTCAGCGCCTGCGGCTGGCCGAACACTGCGGTGCCAAGCTCCTGCCGCAACACGCCTTCCGCGCCCGTTGTCCCCGGAAACGCAGCCTCGATCGTCGCCAGCGCCAGCCCGCCCGGCCCCTGCACTTCGCGCACCGCTGCATC
>CAZIAA010000202.1:0-3705 GCA_964537365.1 uncultured Sandaracinobacter sp. | reverse complement strand
CAAACGGTACGCCATTCTTGTTGCAGGTGATGTAGCTGCGTTCCAGCGCTTCGTCGGCATCCTTGCCGGTCAGCCCCTTGGGCCTGAGATCAATCAGCGCCAGATGCGTGTCGGTGCCGCCGGCGACGATGTCGCAGCCGCGCGCCTTCAAGCGCGCCGCCAGCGCCCTGGCGTTGTCCAGCACGGCCTGGGCATAGACCTTGAATTCCGGTTGCAGCGCTTCGCCGAACGCCACTGCCTTGGCTGCGATCACATGCATCAGCGGCCCGCCCTGCAGCCCCGGGAACACCGCCGAATTGATCTTCTTGGCAATGTCGGCATCATTGGCGAGGATGAGACCGCCGCGCGGCCCGCGCAGGGTCTTGTGCGTGGTGCTGGTGGTGACATGCGCATAAGGCAGCGGCGAAGGGTGCAGCCCGGCCGCGACCTGGCCAGCAAAATGCGCCATGTCGACCATCAGATAGGCGCCGACCTTGTCGGCGATCTGGCGCATGCGGGGGAAATCGAGGATGCGCGGATAGGCCGAGCCGCCGGCAATCAGCAGCTTTGGCCTTGCAGCGACGACCAGCTCTTCCAGCGCGTCATAGTCAATGAGATGGGTGTCGGGGCGCACGCCATATTGCACGGCATTGAACCATTTCCCCGACATCGCCGGCTTTGCGCCATGGGTCAGATGGCCGCCGGCATCCAGTGACATGCCGACGATGGTGTCGCCCGGTTTCGTCAGCGCCAGCATGACGGCGCCATTGGCCTGGGCGCCGGAATGCGGCTGCACATTGGCGAATTCGCAATCGAACAATTGCCGGGCGCGATCGATCGCCAGTTGCTCGACGACATCGGCATGTTCGCAGCCCTGATAATAGCGCTTGCCCGGATAGCCTTCGGCATATTTGTTGGTGAATACCGAGCCCTGCGCTTCGAGCACCGCACGGGAGACGATGTTTTCCGACGCAATCAGTTCGATCTGATTCTGTTGCCGGTGCAGTTCGCCGGTGATCGCGGCGGCAACCGCCGGGTCTGCTGTGGCGACATCGGCATGAAAGAAATCCCGGCTGGCCGGAAATGGAATTGGCTTGCTGCTCATCGACCTGTCACCCCAGTTTCTGCACGCGGGCCTCGTGGCGACCGCCTTCAAATGCTGTTTCCAGAAATGCCCGCAGCGCATCGCGCGCGGTTTCGACTCCGATCAGCCGGCCGCCAAAGGCAATCATATTGGCGTTATTGTGCCGCCGCGCCAGCCGCGCCGTAAGATTGTCGTAAACCAGCGCGCAGCGCGCGCCGGCGACCCGGTTGGCGGCAATGGAAATGCCAATTCCGGAACCGCAGACGACGACGCCCATTTCCGCCTCACCGCGGGTGACCGCGAGCGCGCAGGCGCGGCCGTAATCGCCATAATCCACCGCCTTGTCGGCGCGAGTCGTACCGAGATCGAGAACCACATGCGCCAGATTGCCCAGCTCCTGCACCAGAGCGGCTTTCAGCTCATAGCCGGCATGGTCTGCTGCAATGGCGATTTTCACAATGGGTGCTCAAACCTCGGTTGCTGGCGGGAATCAGAATTGCCCGGACAGGCTCGCCCTATGCGCCAGAAATGGCGGCCCGCCAAGTCCCCCTTCAGTCCGGCAAGACATTGCTGTCATGCGCGTCGGATGCCGTCAGGCGGCGGCGCGCAGTTCCAGCCGATCCCAGATTTCCGTCAGCGCCGAGACCAGAATCCGCATCATTTCCTCGCTGTGCGTCGGGCCGGGCGTAAAGCGCAGCCGTTCGGTGCCGCGCGGCACCGTCGGGAAATTGATCGGCTGCACATAGATGCCATATTCCGCCAGCAATATGTCGGAAATGCGCTTGGTCTTGACCGGGTCGCCCACCATCAGCGGCACGATATGGCTGACGGTCGGCATGATCGGCAGGCCGGCATCGGTCATCAGCTGTTTCAGCCGCGCGACAGCCGCCCATTGGCCTTCGCGTTCGATACTCGATTGCTTCAGATGCCGCACGCTGGCCAGAGCGCCCGCCACCAGCACCGGCGATAGCGATGTGCTGAAGATGAAGCCCGGCGCATAGCTGCGCACGCAGTCGATGATGGTGCGATTGGCAGTGATATAGCCGCCCATCACGCCGAAAGCCTTGGCCAATGTGCCCTCGATGATGGTGATCCGGCTGGCGGCGCCATCGCGCTCGGAGACGCCGCCGCCGCGGTCGCCATACATGCCGACGGCATGCACTTCATCGAGATAGGTGAGGGCGTTGTATTTGTCGGCGAGGTCGCAGATCGCGTGCAGAGGCGCAATGTCGCCGTCCATGGAATAGACCGATTCGAACACGATCAGCTTGGGCGCCTGCGGATCGGCAGCGGCCAGCAGCTCTTCCAGATGTTCGAGATCATTGTGGCGCCAGATGTGCCTTTCGCAGCCGGAATGGCGGATGCCGGCAATCATCGAGGCGTGATTCAGTTCATCGGAAAAGATGATGCAGCCGGGCAGCAGCTTGCCGATGGTCGACAGCGTGGTGTCATTGGAGACATAGCCCGAAGTGAACAGCAGCCCGCCTTCCTTGCCGTGCAGGTCGGCCAGTTCGGCTTCGAGTTCGATGTGGTAATGGGTGGTGCCGCTGATGTTGCGGGTGCCGCCGGCGCCGGCGCCGACATTGTGCAGCGCGTTTTCCATGGAGGTGATGACATCGGGGTGCTGGCCCATCGACAGATAGTCGTTGGAACACCAGACCGTGATCGGCTTTGGACCATTGTGGCCGGCAAAGCAGCGGGCGTTCGGAAAACTGCCCTTGTTGCGCAGAATATCGATGAATACCCGATAGCGGCCTTCGTCGTGCAGCCGGTCAATCGCTGCCTGGAAGATCTCGTTGTAGTTCACCATGGGCGCTCGCTGCCCCTTTCCAGCTCGGTTTGATTCCAGTTCTGTTTGGTCCCGGATCTGTTTGGTCCCGGTTTGGTTTGCCCCCCGTGGGCGCGGATTGTTGTGGGCGTGGGTTGTTGTTGCGGCATCAATCTTGTCCTGCCCTGTGGATATGTAGCAATTGCAATACAATGCGTCTAGGACAGTTTCCTCTATGGACGAATTGGATGCGATAAGCACTGCGGCGCACCCGCGCAGGTCGGATGTGGCGCTGGCCGGGCTGCGCGGGCGCAGAGTCGTGCTGCTGCTGTCGGGCGGACTCGACAGCTCGACATGCCTGGCGCTGGCCAGGGCCGCGGGGGCGCGCGTTCTCGCGCTCACCATCGACTATAATCAGCGCCATCGCTGCGAACTGGAAGCCGCGCATCGGCTGGCGGAACTCTATCGGGTCGAGCGGCATGTCTGCCTGCCGCTCGATCTCCGGCAGTTTGGTGGTTCGGCGCTGACTTCCGGCCAGGCCGTGCCCAAACATGGCGTGCAGCCGGGCATTCCAGTCACTTATGTGCCGGCGCGCAACAGCATTTTCCTGTCGGTGGCGCTGGGCTGGGCGGAAGCCGTTGGCGCTTCTGATCTGGTGATCGGGGTGAATGCGCTGGACTATTCCGGCTATCCGGACTGCCGGGCGGAATTCATCAGCAGTTTCGAAGCCATGGCCAATCTGGCCACCAAGGCCGGAGTTGAAGGAACGGCACGCTACCAAGTGCATACGCCATTGCAGTTCCTGAGCAAGGCTGGAATCGTCAAGGCCGCTGCTGCCGCCGGACTGGACATGGGGCTGACCTGGTCCTGCTAT
>CAZIAA010000201.1:0-3712 GCA_964537365.1 uncultured Sandaracinobacter sp. | reverse complement strand
GGAAATGCGCCATCACCTGATCCTCGGGCAATTCCTTCAACAGCGCATCCGTCAGTAGCTTGTTGACCTTCTCCGGCTGCTGGCGCGACTTGCGAAAGAAATAGCCCTGCATGAAGATGTTACGCATGCGCACCAGATGATAGGCCAGTTTTGCTGGCAGGATGCGGCGGACGAAATTGGCAAGCCGGTCGATCGCCGGGCGTGACACCATCCAGGTCGGAGAACGTTGCAGCATGGTGACATGCGCCGCTTCGCGGGCGAGCACCGGGACAATGGTAACGGCGGTCGCGCCCGAACCAATGATGACGACCCGCTTGTTGCGGAAATCGACATCCTGACGCCAGTGCTGAGCGTGGAACAATGGCCCGCCAAAGCTTTCCTCGCCTTGCAGATGCGGGTTGTGCGGATTGTCATAGCTGTAATAGCCAGAGGCAAACAGCAACAGCCGGCATTGCAGCAGCACCTCGCCTTGCGGCGTATCGGCATGCACCGTCCACAGACCAGTCGAGCTGTCGAATTCGGCTGTCGTCACCTTGTGGTGAAAGCGGATCTTTTGGTCGATGCCGGCTTCGGCCGCCGTGGCATTGACATATTTCAGAATGTCCGGCCCATCGGCAATGGCCTTCTGCTCCGTCCATGGCCGGAATTCATAGCCCAGCGTAAACATATCCGAATCCGAGCGGATCCCCGGATAGCGGAACAGATCCCAGGTGCCGCCGATGGCGCCGCGCGCTTCCAACAGGGTGAAGCTTTTGCCGGGACAGGAATCCAGCAAATGCCTGCCAGCGCCAATGCCGCTCAGACCGGCGCCGACGATGATGACATCAAGACATTCCATCGCATTCCCTCTTCCATCAGCAAGAATGGGGTAAAGACCGTTCCAATGCAATCGAAATCCAGCAATAATGCCGCAGCACTTGGCGTCTGCTGCCAGAGCGCCTAATTTCGCCGGGTCCATGCTGAATCGCCTGTTTCTTCTCTTGTGGATGCTGCTTGCAGCGCCGGCTCTGGCCGAAAGCGCCGCCACGCTTCCCCACACCACGGTCGAACTGGTGTCCGAAACGGTGACGCCCGCGCCCGGCAGCCGCATCACCATCGGCCTGGTGCTGACACCGGCGAAAGGCTGGCACACCTATTATGAACATCCCGGCGACACCGGCATGCCGCCCGTCGCGCGCTGGTCGCTGCCGCAAGGCGCCCAGATTTCGCCTTTTCGCTTTCCAGTGCCGGAAACCTTCGTCGTCGCCGGGCTGATGAACCATGTCTATTCCGGGCGCAATGTGCTGCTGGCGGAAGTGCAGGTCCCAGATGATGCGCGCGGCGCCTTTCCGATCCGGGCGCGGCTGGACTGGCTGGTGTGCGACGATCGCCTGTGCGTGCCCGAACAGGCGGAACTCACCCTGCCGCTGCGTATCGGCGATGGCGCGCTCGATCCATTGCAGAAAGCCGTATTCGAAAACGCGCGGCAGGCGCTGCCGCACCGGCTGTCGGAAACAGCGCATTTTGAACGCAATGGGGAACAAATCCGCATTGCTGTTCCCTTTGCCGAACCCGCCAGCGTCACCGACGCACATTTCTTTGCCAGCCGGGATGACGCCATCGTCTTTGCAGCGCCGCAGACCATCACGCGCACCGACGATTCCATTATCATCGAAACCCGCGCCGTCGATGGAACGACTGTCGAGCAATTGCCCGGCCTGCTGCGGCTGGTGCGGGGAACAAGCGATGTGCTTGGCCTGCAACTGACCGCCAGCCCCGGCGCCGTGCCCTTGGGTCAGCCGCTGGCAGCGGCGCGCGCCGCCACGCTGCCAGCGTTTTCCGCGGCCTTTGGCTTCGCCATTCTCGGCGGCGTGCTGCTCAATCTGATGCCCTGCGTGTTTCCGATCCTCAGCCTGAAGGCGCTCAGCGTCGCAAAATCGGGCCATTCGGCGCGCGCCGCCCGAACCGAGGCCGTTGCCTATACCCTGGGCGTGCTGGCCGTAACATTGTTGCTGGGCTTTGCCGCCATCCTGATTGCCCGGGCGGGGCAAGGTGCCGGCTGGGCATTCCAGTTGCAGGACCCGCGCGTCATTGCCTTCCTCATGCTGCTGACATTTGCAATCGGGCTGAACTTTGCCGGGCTGTTCGAAGTCGATTTCCGAACCGCCAATCTGGGGCAGGGGCTGGCTTCGCGCCCCGGTGCCGGCGGCGCCTTTTTTACCGGCGCGCTCGCGGCCTTTGTCGCCACGCCCTGCACCGGGCCGTTCATGGCCGGCGCGCTGGGCGCGGCCCTGTTGTTGCCGCCGGCACTGGGGCTGGCGGTATTCGCCGGCCTCGGGCTGGGGCTGGCGCTGCCCTTCCTTGCCATCGGCTTTGTGCCGCCCTTGCGGCGGATGCTGCCCCGCCCCGGCAGCTGGATGCAGACATTCCGCCACATACTGGCAGTGCCGATGCTGGTCACGGCGCTGGGGCTGGCCTGGGTGCTGGGGCGGCAGACCGGCTCCGACCAGCTGGTGCTGGCGCTGGCGGCGGCGCTGGCGCTGGCGCTGGCGCTGTGGGTTGCCGGCAATCTGCAGAAACGCGCCCGCCGCAGTCTGGCGGTGCTGCTGGGCGCCGGACTGATTGCAATCCTCAGCCCGTTCGCCATCGGCAATCTGCCGGCCGGCGCCGCCACGGCCACCACCAGCACTGCGCCGCTGGCCGCCCTCAGCCAGCCATTCACTCCGCAAGCACTGCAACAGGCGCGCACCGCCCGTCAGCCGGTGCTGCTGTATTTCACCGCCGACTGGTGCCTGACCTGCAAGGTCAATGAGAAAGGCGCGCTGGCCGATCCGCGTGTCGCCGAGAGCTTTCGCAACAAGGGAATTCAAGTCATGGTCGGCGACTGGACGAAACCCGACGCGATTATTGCACGCTTCCTCGAAAATCACGGGCGCGCTGGCATTCCACTCTATCTGTTCTATGCCGCCAATGGCGAAATCCGCGAACTTCCACAATTACTGACTGTCAAGACGCTGACAGATCTTGCAAGCTGAGGTTCAGATAATGGCTGTTAACGATCCCGCCATGCTCAGATATCTGTTTACCATCGCCGCTATTGCGACCCTTGCTGCCCCGGCCATTGGCGCCGTGGCCATTGGTCAGCCCGCCCCCGCCTTCGCCGCCACCGACAGCAACGGCAAGACCGTGCAATTGTCGGATTTTCGCGGCAAGCGGGTCGTGCTGGAATGGACCAACCCCGAATGCCCGTTCGTGGAAGCACATTATTCCAGCGGCAACATGCAGCGCCAGCAGCGCGACGCCAGACAGAATGGCACCATCTGGCTGACCATCAATTCGACCGCCAAAGGCAAGGCCGGAAATCTTGACGCCGCAGCCGCCAATGCCGGCATGCGTTCGGAAGGCGCCAGGCCGCATGCCTATCTGCTGGACACCGACGGCAAGATCGGCCGCGCCTATGATGCCGGCTTCACGCCGCAGATGTTCGTGATCGCAGCCGATGGCAAGCTGGCCTATGCCGGCGGCATCGACGATGTGCCATCCGCCAATCCGGCCGATATCGCCAAGGCCGACCAGCTGGTCAGCAAGGCCCTCAGCCAGTTGCGTGAGGGCAAGGAAGTGCGAAAATCGACTTCGCGGCCCTATGGCTGCTCGATCAAATAGCGACGACCCGCTTCCCCGCAAAACCCCCGGCGATCACTCCGCCGGGGGTTTTTTCGCGGCCGATATCGCC
>CAZIAA010000200.1:0-3752 GCA_964537365.1 uncultured Sandaracinobacter sp. | reverse complement strand
CCTTGTAGCGATTGCCCTTGTCGCCATAATCGAAGCCACTGGCGTTATATCCCTTGCGGGTGGTCAGCACGACCTGACCCGACAAGGCGTTGGTCCAGCGACCATCGAGCGCCGTCAGCTCGGCGCGGACCAGACCAAGGAATGCCCGGTTTTTGAAATGCACGCCCGGACTGTCGACGGTATAACCGAACCACGGGCTGGCCGGATTATTCTCGCTGTTGTTGGTATCGGCGTCGGTATAGCTGTAGCGGGCGACACCCGTCAGCTTGAAGCTCTCCGTTGGTGACCAGATCAGCTTGGCGGAAAGCCCGACGCTGTCGGAGCCGACATCGCGCGTGCCGTAGCGGGCCGTGGGATACCCCCCGGTGTGGTAATAAGCGCCCGAGAGAGCGTAGTCGAGATTGCCCGAAACGCCCGCCGCGCGCAGCCCACCGCTGAAGGTGCCGAATGAACCGCCTTCGGCACGGGCGCTGATGCCGGGCGCTTCCCGACCGGTCAGCGTGATATACTGGATGACGCCACCAATAGCGTCCGAACCATAGAGCGAGGATTGCTGGCCGCGCAGGACTTCGATCTTGGCTTCCGGGTCGGCAATCAGCGTTCCGAAGTCGAATTCGCCATAATAGGGGTCGGACGCCTTGATACCGTCGATCAGCACCAGCACGTGATTGCCTTCGCTGCCGCGCAGGCGAATCTGCGTCAGGCCGCCGATCGCGCCTGTGCGGCTGACCGCAATGCCGGGCACATCGCGCAGGATGTCGGAAACGACCCGAGTCTGGCGCTCGTCGAGCGCCTCGGAATCCAGCACGGTCACGGAAGCGCCAAGCTGGTTGATGGGAATGGCGTCACCAGACCGCGAGCCGGTCACGACGATGGTCTGGCCTTTATCGTCGAACGTCGGCTGATCCGGGTTCGACTGGGCCATGGCCGGAACAGAAGCCGCAGTCGCAGCGACCACAGCCAGAAGCGAAACAGGATTTGTCTTTTGCACGGGTATTCCCCCTGGCGCCGAGCAACTGGGCGGCAAAAAGGGGCAACCGGCAGATTCTGTGCCCGCGATGACGCGGGCAGGCGAACGAACGGTCGATCCGTGTCGTATGGACGGGCGCAATTCGTCCGCGCGACGCAAATCCTGCGACCCCTGCCGCAACGATTCGTCGCTCAGACGGAAGAACACCGTGCCTCGACCAACCCCTGGACCCAGGCAAGAGCGACCAGAACGCCGGCAGGTCTCCTGGCTCGCGGGTCAGGGCTTGATGCACGCCTTCCCAGGCCTCGCATGATTGTGCGTCCGGCCCAGTGGCTGCTTCCTCGTCCAGAGGAAGCAATGTGCATCGCGCTCGCCGCTTACAGTTGCAGGGACAGCCTCGGATTCGGATCGGCTGACAGCCGATCCCCACCGCGTTCCCGAATTAAGCCCTCTCGGGCACCAGCGCGTGTCTTGCTGAAGGTTGAACCTTCAGCCGGAGTGGCTCTTAAGCGAATTCATCGGCAAAGCCAATCCCCCTCGGATTGCGACCCCGCGCCCGCCATCGGGCTATGATATCCGGTGCGGCTGTTGTCAGCCCGCTCATCGCCGCCGAGATAAATGATCGGTCTCGGCGTTGCCGCCTGCGCATCCCGTCAAAGATCAAACGCAAGGTTCCGATCGCCCGCGATTCAGGGCTCTGTCGCCAGCGCAGCAGGGTCGAGAACATGTTCGGCAAACTCAAGGCCTGGCGACGCATTCACATCCGCCATGGCCGCTGCGCCCACATCTTCTTCTCTGCTATCTGCATCGCCGCAACCGTCATCTTCTGGATCAATCAATGAGTCCTGAGCCTAAGGAATTGATGCTAATCTAGGCCGGAAACTTCTTATATCACTGGCGGCAACCACAGAAGACCTGACGCTAATTGCAAAACCCTGCTGGCTGCGTCTCTTCTTCATGCTAACTATATACGCGGAGGGGGCGTGGTGGTGCATATTACATGGGGGAAAACAGATGTAGAAGGTGCGCATCATCTGGCGCATCATTGTGCGGATGTGGCCGCCTGCTTTGAAAATATTGCAGCATCTACAGTCATTCGGCAAAGGCTGGAGCATTCTGCCGGCCGGGCCTTGTCTGACGTTGATCTTGCCAGACTGGCGCTACTTGCCTTTTTACACGATGTTGGAAAGCTGCATCCCGGTTTCCAGGCGAAGGGCTGGCCAGAGGGCATATGGAAACATCCCAAAGTCGGCCATCTTGCGGCTGGCGCCGCGATTTTTTCCGGGGCGGCAGATTGGGCTCCGGCCCGGCATCTGCACATGGATGCATTGGTCAGTTGGGGTGTTGACGGGAATATTCTGTACGCCATCCTGTCACATCACGGGCGCCCGGTGCCGCCGATCGGGTGCGACGATTTTGCCACGAAAAGATGGCAGCCTGTCGGAGGCTATGATCCGATTGCGGCAGCAGAGGACATCGGATCATTGCTGCCGCTCTGGTTTCCCGATGCCTTTTCCGCAGGCGGTGCGCCGCTGCCCACGGCGCCGGATTTTCAGCATCTGCTGTGCGGGCTGGTTTCACTGGCCGACTGGCTGGGGTCCAATCGCGATATCTTTCCGTTCGTGCCGATCCTCGATCGCAATTATATGGAAGGCGCGCGCAACAAGGCAAAGGCGACAGTAAAGGCCGTGGGCCTGCATGTGGCGCACTGGCAGGAGCAGGTGCAGGGCCGCGCCACATTCGCAGATGTCACCGGCCTTACGCAGCCGCGTCCGCAGCAGCAGATGATCGGCGATTATCCGCTCGATGAACGGCTGGTCATTCTGGAAGCGGAAACCGGGGCAGGCAAAACCGAGGCGGCGCTCTGGCGTTTTGCCCGGCTGTTCGAGGCCGGGTTGGTGGACAGCCTGTATTTTGCACTGCCAACGCGGGCGGCGGCGGTCCAGATCCACGACCGGATCGGCAAGAGTTTGCAACGCCCTTTTGGCGATAACGGGCCACAGGCAGTTCTGGCCGTGCCCGGCTATATCAAGGCCGGCGACATTGGAGGCGTGGCGCTGCCGGGATGGCGGGTGCGCTGGGATGATGATGGCGGCGTGGACGAAGAACAATTGCTGGCGCGCTGGGCCGCCGAAAGCGCCAAACGCTATCTTGCCGCCACGGTTGCGGTCGGCACGGTCGATCAGGCTATGCTTGGCGGGTTGCAGGTAAAGCATGCGCATATGCGATCGGCGGCGCTGGCGCGCAGCCTGATCGTGATCGACGAGGTGCACGCATCCGACCGCTATATGACGGAAGTGCAAAATCATCTGCTGCGGATGCATGTGGGGCGCGGTGGGCATGCAATGCTGATGTCGGCAACGCTTGGATCGATTGCACGCTGCAAATGGCTGGGCCAAAGGAGTATTCCGACGTTCACGGAGGCAGTTTCCGCGCCTTACCCGGCTGTCTGGGGGGAGAGTGTCGCCGAACCGCGCGGCACGGCAGGAGAGAGCCGGCAAAAAGTGGTTGCCATGCAGTTGCATGCCCCATGGTCGGCCGAGGCGGCGGCAGATGCTGCGGTGCAAGCGGCACGCGGTGGCGCCAGGGTATTGGTGATCCGCAATCTGGTGTCGGCGGCTGTTGAAACCTGGGAAGCGGTGCAAGCCACTGGCCATACAGAGCTGTTGCTGCATGTGGCCGATGGGCCGGCACTGCACCATGGGCGCTTTGCACCGGAAGATCGCAAGCTGCTGGATCGGGCGGTGGAAAGCGCCTTGTCGTCCGACATGGATAGACGGGC
>CAZIAA010000199.1:0-3769 GCA_964537365.1 uncultured Sandaracinobacter sp. | reverse complement strand
GGATGACGCGCAGGCCGGGCGATGAAGTCCTGACCGGACAGGATGGCGGGCGCTGTTCAGAGTGTGAGGATCAGGGCAGGAAGTTGCGGATGAGGGTTTGCAGGCGGGCGATCCAGGGCGCGTCCGCGATCACGATCTGACGACTGCCGGGGCGGGCGGGCAGCAGGTGTAGGCGGTTGCCATCGGTGGCGACGAGGCGGCCGAAGCTGAAGCGGCCGACGGAGCGGGGCACGAGGACATCGGAATTTATGGCTTCGGCGAAGCGTTCCGGCGGCAGTTGCTGCAGCCAGATCTGGTCGCCGGCGCGGTAATCCCCCTGCGAGTTGCGCACGATGAGGCCGATGGTGTCCGGCCCGGCGGCCGGGGCCGGCAGTGACAGCAGGCTGGTGAGGGGCTGTGCGCCATCGGCAGTGAGCTGGGCCGCGACCGGCACGGTCTGGCTGTTTTCATCGGCAATCAGTTCGCGCGGGTGAACGCCCAGCGCTTCGGCCAGTCGGTCGATCCACGACACCGTGAGCTGGCGGGTGCCGGTTTCGAGGCGGCCGATGGTGACCGCCGTCGTCGGCGGACTGCAGCGGTTGGCGACATCGGCAAGTGTCAGCCCCTGGGCTTTGCGGATCTGGCGCAGTCGGCTCATCATGGTTCAAGCTTTCTGGTTAATGGGTTTCCTACAGGATAACCATTATGGCAATAAGATCCTGTTGTCGAGTCCGCGACGAAGGAGAAACATCCGTGATTGATGCATCTGAATATCCCAATCGGGTTATTAGCCAGCGCCGGTTGGCGCCGGGCGATGTGATTGATAGCCCGGTCGTTGCCGTCAATCTGGCGGAGTCGCCGCTGGGCTGGCTGGCGCGGCGCGGCATGTTGACGGCGGCGCAGGTGGCGGCTGGCGAACGCCTGCGCCGGGATCATGCGCAATCCGGGCTGGCTGCGCGGGTGACCATGCGCTGGCATGCGCAGCCGCGCGGCCGGAACGAAGCTTCGGGCCATGGCGCGCATGGCCAGGCGCTGACGGCGATTGATGCCAAGCGGCGTTTTGATGCAGCGATGCAAGCCGTGGGGGCCGGGCTGTCCGATGTGCTGTGGCGGGTGGTGTGCGAAGGCGAGGGACTGGCCGAAGCGGAAAAGGGGCTGGGCTGGCCGGCGCGGGCCGGCAAGCTGGTGCTGGGAATTGCTCTCGATCGGCTGGTTGAGCATTATGAAAACCAATATGGTTATTTTTCTTCTTGACAATCGTAACGATATGGTATAGAGGTTCAGGCAGAATGAAGAATTGCGGGTTCGGGGCGCCAACGGTTTTGGCGCCCCGGCCCGCATTTTCTTTGGGAGATTGGGGGAGAGGTGATGGGGAGCGGGGGGCACGGGCTGTCGTTGGTGGAGCGGCTGGCGCGGCTGCCGGCGGCGGCCCGTGCCCGGCTGGTGGCGGAGATTCCGCTGTCGCATCGGCATGCGCTGGCGCAGAGCTGGGGGTTGACGGCGCGGCCGGCGCAGCTGTCGCCAGCGGGGGACTGGTCGGTCTGGCTGATTCTGGCCGGGCGTGGCTTTGGCAAGACACGCGCTGGTGCCGAATGGGTGAATGCCATGGCACTGGGGCATGCAGGGGCGCGTTTTGCCCTGGTCGGGCCGACCCTGCACGATGCCGTGTCGGTGATGCTGGAGGGTGAATCCGGATTGATGGCGGTGGCGCGGCGGGACAACAGGCCCGAATGGCGGGCGACGAAGCGCGAACTGCATTGGCCGAATGGGGCGATGGCCTCGGTCATGTCGGCGGTCGATCCGGATTCGCTGCGGGGGCCGCAGTTCCATTTTGCCTGGTGCGATGAAATCGCAGCCTGGCCGCGCCCGGCGGAGAGCTGGGCGAATTTGCGCATGGGGCTGCGGCTGGGGGAGCGGCCGCGGGTGGTCGTGACAACGACACCGCGGCCGCTCCGGTTTCTGCGCGATCTGCAGGCCGGGAAAGATGTGGCGGTGACGCGGGGCTCGACCTTCGACAATCGCGCCAATCTGCCGGCGGCGTTTCTGGCGGATGTGCATGCGTCTTATGCGGGCACGGCACTGGGCCGGCAGGAGCTTCTGGGGGAATTGCTGGAGGCATATGAAGGGGCATTGTGGAGCCGGGACGGGCTGGATTCCTGCCGGGTGCCGACGGTGCCGGATCTGGTGCGCGTGGTGGTCGGGGTGGATCCGCCGGCCGGGCCGGGGGGCTGCGGCATTGTCGTGGCCGGCCTCGATGCCGCGGGTGTGGGTTATGTGCTGGCGGATGCCAGCGTTGAAAATGCGGCGCCGGAAAACTGGGCGCGGGCGGTTGCCGCCGCCTATGCCCGCCATGGTGCGGATCGGGTGGTCGCGGAAGTCAATAATGGGGGCGAAATGGTGGCGGCGACCTTGCGGGCGGCGGAATTGTCACTGCCCATCCGGCAGGTGCGGGCCAGCCGTGGCAAGGCGGCCCGGGCCGAGCCGGTGTCGGCGCTCTATGCCGCCGGGCGGGTGCGGCATCTGGGGGCTTTCCCGGTGCTGGAGGACCAGATGTGCGGGCTGGTGCTGGGTGGCGGCTATGCCGGGCCGGGCACATCGCCGGACCATGCCGATGCGTTGGTGTGGGCGTTGACGGAGCTGATGCTGGGGGCGCGGCAGGGGCAGCCGGGGGTGCGAATTCTGAAGAGCTGAGCGGGAGACCGGAATGGGAACGGAGTGTGAGGGGCAGGGCAGCGCTGTGCTGTCCTGGCTGAAGACGCGTGTGCGCGAACCATCAACCTGGGTGGGGCTGTCGATGATTGCGGTGGTGCTGGGGCTGGATCCGTTGCGGGCGCAAAGTCTTGCCGAAGCGGTGTCGTTGATCATTGGTGGTGGGCTGGTGATGGCGGCACGCAAGCCGAAACCGGGTAGCGGCAAGCGGGAGCCGGGGCAGTGAACTGGTTTTCGGCGCTGTTTGCCGGAGCCGAGCGCAAGTCGGGCGGCGCTGGCCGACCCTGGGCGGCGGCGGCGCTGGCCGGGACCGAACCGCCACAATCCTATACCGGACAGGTGCGCGCGGCGTTGCACAATCCAGTGGCCTTGCGCGCCGTGCGGCTGGTGGCGCAGGGGCTGGCCAGTGTGACGCTGGATACGGGCGAACCGGACCATCCGGCCATCCGGCTGCTGTCGGCGGCGCTGCTGGAAGGGATTGCGACCGATCTGCTGCTGGCGGGCAATGCCTATGTGCAGACTGGCCTCGATCTTGGCGGGCGGGCGGCGGAATTGTGGCTGTTGCGGCCGGAGCGGATGCGGCTGGAGACCGATGCCAATGGCTGGCCGGCGGCCTGGCTGTATCAGGCTGGCGGGCGGGTGCAGCGGCTGGCGGTGGAAGGTGACGCCGGCGCGCCCGGGATATTGCATCTGAAGTCTTTGAATCCGCTGGATGACCATCTGGGCATGGGGGCTTTGCCGGCGGCCAGTGCGCCTGTTGCATTGCTGCAGTTGGCCGGGCGCTGGAACCGCGCCCTGATTGCCAATGCCGCGCGGCCTTCGGGAGCGCTGGTTCTGGATGGCGAGGGCGGTTCGCTGAATGGCGAGCAGTTCGAGCGTCTGGCGGCGGAGATAGAAGCAGGCTTTCAGGGCGCGGCCAATGCTGGCCGGCCCATGCTTCTGGAAGGTGGTCTGCGCTGGCAGTCCTTGTCGATGACTCCGGCGGAAATGGATTTTCAGAAGGCGCGGGAAGCGGCGGCGCGCGATGTGGCGCTGGCCTTTGGCGTACCGCCGATGCTGCTCGGGCTGCCGGGGGATTCGA
>CAZIAA010000198.1:0-3782 GCA_964537365.1 uncultured Sandaracinobacter sp. | reverse complement strand
GAAATAGCCATTCATCCACCGCCATTGCCGGCAGTGCGGGGCTCAATGCAGTGAAAGATTACAGGGCAGCCCGAGCCATTCGGTTCCGGCTGCCCTGAAAGCAATGGTCGAAATCCGTCAGAAATTCACCCGCAGCCTGGCGCCATAAGTGCGCGGGTCCGATGGCACCAGAAAATCATAGCCGAAGGTGCTGCGGGTATCGAGGCCCTGGGTGTAGTATTTCCGGGCGAACAGATTCTTGACCCAGAAGCCCATCGTCAGCTGCTCATTGCTCCACAGCAGCTGCCCGTCCACCAGCGCCATGGCGCCCTGCTGCAGGCGGCCGTTGCCGATGGGGTCGCCGGGGAAGGATTCGCGGTCGTTGAACGGCGAGAACCACTGGCGGCTGCTGTAGGAAACACGTGGCAGCAGGCGCAGATCGCCGGAGCCGATACGGACGACCGTCCAGTCGATGCCGAACTGGGCGGTGGCGAGCGGCGCGAACGGCAGACGGTTGCCCGACAGGTCGACACCCGGCTGACCGCTGGCCGCATCGCGCCCGAGCACAAGTTCGTCATAACGGGTGTGCAGCAGGCCGAACGAGCCATCGAACGTCAGGCCGTCCATGATGCGCCCGCTCAGTTCCAGCTCGGCGCCATAGATCGTCGCCTTGCCGGCGTTGCGCAGAAAGCCGACGGGACCAATGATCTCGTTCGTCTGCTGGTTCTTGTATTTATAATAGAAGGCGGCCAGCGAATAGGAAACCGCACCATCGAGCAGCCGTCCCTTCGTTCCCGCCTCGAAGGCGTCGACGGTTTCCGGCTTGATATAGTCGAGCTGCTCATTGCTGAGATAGGCATTGCCGTTGAACGTGCCGCTGCGATAGCCGCGGCTGTAGCTCGCATAGAGGATGCCGCCATTGTCGAAGGTATAGTTGAGGGCGAAGCGGCCGCTCAGGGCGCCGTCCCTGCCGTGCAGGTCGGGAACCGGGTGGCCGTAATTGGCCGGATCGCTGACGCTATAGACAATGGGCACGAAATCATAGTCGGTAATGGCAGCAAGCGCATTGCTCAGCTTCGCCCGGTCCCATGTATAGCGCAAGCCCAGCGTCGCCGTCAGCCGCGCCGTCACATCATAGTCGAGCTGGCCGAAGATCGCCTTTGATTTGCGGTCCTGGCTGTAGGTCTGGGCGATACCGAAGCCGCCATTGGCGCCGGTCGGGTCGGCTGGCAGCCCGAGGTCGCGCAGGAAGAACAATACGCCGACATTCACACCATTGTGACCGGAGTCGCTGCCGTAATAGCCGCCAGCGACTGCATTCAGCCGGTCGGTTGAGTAATTGGCGCGAATCTCCTGATTGAACTGGCGCGTCCGCGAAAACGGATTCCAGGTCATGACGCTGAGTGGCTGCGCGCTCGCATCATTATAAAGTTCGAAATAGCCACCGTCATAGCTGGTGATGGAGGTCAGGGTCAGTTCGTCGTTCACATTATAGGAAATATTGCCGTAAAAGCCCCAGCTGTTGGTGCGTCGCCATCCGGACACGCCATACTCGACTTCATAAAAGCCGAGGCCATTGCGATTATATCCAGTGATCGGATTGGTTCCGTCCGGCGTCGCGCCGATCTGGTGCAGCGCGCCCTGAGTCAGATTGTCCTTCGAGCCATAGGCTTTCAGCAGCACTTCGAGATCGCTCGTCGGCTGCCAGCGCAGAACGATGCGGCCGGCATAGCTGGTGCCGCCATTGGGGCTGCTGTAATAGGCCTTGTTGCCGTGCGGGCTGACATGATCGGCCAGCAGATTGCGGAACATCGGATCATTATGTTCATAGGTGCCGGACACCCGCACCCCCAGCTCGCCTTCCACAAGGGTCGTTTCCAGCGCCACCTGTTCGCGCGTCGCATTATAGTTGCCGAAGCTGCCCTCGAGATAGCCATTGCTGCCGGACAGCGAGGGCTTGCGGGTGATGAAGTTGATGGCGCCGCCCGTGGTGTTGCGGCCGAATAGCGTGCCTTGCGGCCCGCGCAGCACTTCGATGCGCTCGAGGTCGAAGAGCTGCGCCCCCTGGCTGGTGCGCGATGCGATATAGGCATCGTCGAAATACACCCCGATTGGCGACGCCTGATTGGCGCCATATTCATTGCCAACGCCAATGCCGCGCAAGGTGAAGTTCGGCTGCGTCTTGCCATAGGAACTGCTGATCTTGAGGTTGGGAACGACGGCACCGAGCTGGCTGCTGTCGCTAAGCCCGACATTGGCGATGTTCTCCGCAGTGATTGCAGTAATTGCGACCGGCACCGACATCAGCGACTGTTCGCGCCGTTGCGCGGTGACGATGATATCGTCGCTGGAAAAACCGTGCTCCGCTCCGACTTCGGCGGTTGCAATCTGCGCCAGCGCCGGACTGGCAAGAATACTGCCCAGGGCAGTTGCGGAAAATAATTTTCTCATCACTGACATTGCCAAATCCTCTCCCAGATGATCCGGATACGCAGCAATATGGCAAAATATATCTTTCCCAACATCAGATACCATGATGTCGAGTGAATGTGGAAAGTATAGATTCTATCTACCCTTGATTCAGGTCAAAAATTTCACCATTATCTGCTTTATGCGAATGACAATCCACATCAGATCATCAATTTTATTGAAGCAGATGAGAGAGAGATAAGGCAAGGCGTCATTCCGTATTCGAAGAAACAATCACGGATGTGATGGCGTTTATGCAGATGCACCGGCCTCGGCGCTGTCTGCAGCGATTGCCTGCGCCATTGCGCGCGTGCGGCGGGCGTTTTCCAGATGCAGAAGCTCGACCATCTGGCCGTCGACCTGAATCGCGCCCTTGCCGGCATTTTCCGGCGCTTCGAAGGCAGCGATGATGCGCTCCGCCCAGGCAACTTCATCAGCAGCAGGGGAAAAGACGCGATTGCATGGCTCGACCTGGCGCGGATGGATGACGGTTTTGCCATCGAAGCCAAGCGCCAGCCCGTGCCGGCACTCAGCTTCGAAGCGTTCGAGATCCTGAAAATCATTGCAGACACCGTCGAGGATGGCCAGTTGCTGGCTGCGCGCCGCCACCACTGCCTGGGTGAGCAACGGCAGGAACGGCAACCGGTCCTGCGTGAGCGTGGCCCGCATTTCCTTCGCCAGATCATTGGTGCCAAGAACGAACCCGGCCAGCCGTGATTGCGCGGCGGCACCGGCGATTTCGCCAAGCGCAAGCATGGCTGCGCAGGTTTCGATCATCGCCCAGAGGGCAAGGCCAGCCGGCGCATCCTGCAGAAGCGCATCGCACTGCCGGATATCCGCCGCACTGCCGATCTTTGGAACCAGCACGGCATCCGCACCCGACTGCGCAATTGCCCTCAGATCGTCTTCCGCCCAGCAGGTGTCGAGACCGTTGGCACGGATGATGACCTCGCGCCGGCCAAAGCCGCCGGCCTGAACGGCGGCGACGGCCGCCGCGCGCGCTTCCGCCTTGCGCTCGGGCGCAACGGCGTCCTCGAGATCGATGATGACGATGTCGGCGGCAAGCGTGCGCGCCTTCATCAGTGCACGCGCGTTGCTGGCGGGCAGATAGAGCGCGGTGCGGCGCGGTTTCATTGGCAGTTGCATGCGATTCTCCGTTGGCGATTTCAGCCGGCGCTTTCGAGGATGAGATCGGCGGCACGCTCGGCGATCATCATGACCGGCGCGTTGGTATTGCCGCTCGTCATCGTCGGCATGATCGACGCATCGACAACGCGCAAACCGGCCAGGCCATGCACGCGCAGTTGCGGATCGACGACAGCCATATCGTCCAC
>CAZIAA010000197.1:0-3802 GCA_964537365.1 uncultured Sandaracinobacter sp. | reverse complement strand
GGGATTTCCTGGGTGAACTGGTGGGTGTTGTCGATCTGCCCAGCCAGCAACTGCACCCTTACGCCCTGATGCAGCACAACAACCAGCCGCGACGCTATCTGTCGCACATCCCCTATTCGGTTTTGAATGATGATGGCGATAGTGGCCGCATTCCCCCCATTGCTGACGGAGTGACGCATCTGGATGACAAGCGCGACCGCTATGTCACCAGCGCCGGGCCGCTGACACTGGCCGAATACAACCAGCGCGCCGCCGCGATGCGGCCTGCGGAAATGCAGATCCCATATCGGTTCCTGTGCGACAACTCCATTCGCGGCGCTCCGCAGGCGGACGCAGTGCAGGCGCTTTACCGGCTGACGCAGGCGCGATCCCGCTTGCTGGCTGGCAAAGGTGCCGGGCTGAGCCGGGCGCAGATCGAGGCACTACGGAGAGGCAAGGCATGAGCAGGAATTCGGGCATGAGCAGCGACCTGGATGATATCGAAAAGCTGATTGCGGATTTCCAGCAGGGCAGCATGCGGGAATTGCATGTCCGTGCCGGTGGAGTCGAAATCTATCTGTCGAACGATCCCGCTGCATCCGGGCTTGATGCAGGGCCGGCGCCCCTAACGCAGGTATTGCCTGCGGCTGCCCCGCCATCGGCGGCAAAGCCGGTCAGTTCGCCGGTTGCTCCGGCCGCAGTTGCTGCGCCGCCTGCGATGTCCGCAGACATTCCGGAGGGCGGGGTGGTCGTCCATGCGCCCTATCTCGGCGCCTTCTATCGCGCGCCAAAGCCCGGTGAGCCGGCTTATGTCGAGATTGGCGGTCGGGTCGCCCCGGACAGCGAATTATGCCTCATCGAAGTCATGAAGCTGTTCACCACGGTGCGTGCCGGGGTTGCCGGCACGGTGCATTCCATTCTGGTGCAGGATGGCCAGATGGTCGAAGCCGAGCAGCCGCTGTTCATCATCGTGCCGGCCTGAGCGATGGCGATCCGGAGACTTTTCGTTGCCAATCGCGGAGAGATCGCGCTTCGTATCGTGCGCGCGGCGCAGGCGGCCAATGTCGAGACCGTGGTTGGCGTATCCGATGCCGATCGCGACAGCGCAGCGGCAGGGCAGGCGGATCGGGCGCTGGTCCTCGGCCCCGGTCCGGCGGCGGCGAGCTATCTCGATCCGCGTCTTGTCGTGCATGCGGCCAGGGCCAGCGGCTGCGATGCCCTGCACCCCGGTTATGGTTTCCTGTCCGAACGCGCGGTGCTGCCGCGTCTGTGCGCTGCGCATGGCATTGCCTTTGTCGGCCCCGCGCCGGAAATGATCGACGCGCTGGGCGACAAGCTGCAGGCGCGGGAAATGGCGCGCGCGGCCGGCGTGCCGCTGGTGCCGGGCAGCGCGGAAATCGCCAGCGCGCGCGATGCCGTGCGCGAGGCCGACCGTATCGGTTATCCGATCCTGCTGAAGGCGTCGGCGGGCGGTGGCGGCCGCGGCATGGTCATCGCCCATGACGCCGCCGAAGTCGAGGCCGGCTATGCGCGCGCAAGCGCCGAAGCGCTGGCGGCCTTCAACGATGGCCGGCTGTTCATGGAACGCTTCGTTCCCGAAGCGCGGCATGTGGAAGTGCAGCTGATGGGAGATGGCAGCGGGCAGGTCGTGCATTTTGGCGAGCGTGACTGTTCGGTGCAGCGCCGCTATCAGAAGCTGGTCGAGGAGGCCCCCGCCGCCATTCTGCCAGCAACGGTGCGCGCGCAATTGCACAGCGCTGCAACGGCGCTGGCGGCAAGCATCCGCTATTGCAATGCCGGCACTGCCGAATTCCTCTACGACGTGGCGCGCCAGGAAGTCTATTTCATCGAGGTCAATGCCCGGATTCAGGTGGAGCACCCCGTCACTGAAATGGTCACGGGCGTCGATCTCGTGGGCGAACAATTGCGCATTGCCGGCGGCGGCGGACTGTCGCTGAAGCAGGAAGACATTCACCTGTCCGGCCATGCCATCGAATGTCGTATCAATGCCGAGGATGTGACCCGGGGCTTCATCCCGGTGCCGGGCCGGATCACTGGCTGGCACCCACCGCAAGGCGAAGGCGTCCGGCTCGATTCCCATATGCAGGCCGGGGCGATCATCCCGCCATTCTATGACAGCATGATCGGCAAGCTCGTCGTCCATGGCGACGATCGCGCGCAGGCGGTTGCGCGGCTGCGCGATGCGCTGGACGAATTCACCGTCGAAGGCGTGCCGACGACCATTGCGCTGCACCGCCGGATCCTGCGCCACCCCGATTTCATCAACAACGACATCCACACCCGCTGGCTCGAGCAGGTGCTGCTCGCCGACGGCTGACAACAGCGAAAAAGGTACCCCATGGCTCATATCACTTTTCTCGATGAAACGATGCGCGACGGGCAGCAAAGCCTGTGGGGCATGCAGATGCAGGCAGGCATGGCGCTGCCGGTGGTGCCACTGATCGACCAGACCGGTTATAACATCATCAGCCTTGCCGGCTCTTCCCTGCATGAGGTATTGATCCGACGCTGCCGCGAGGATCCCTGGGCGGGCCTCGATCTGCTGATCGGGGCGATGCCGCATACGCCGGCGCGCGCGGGCTGTCGTTCGAACGGCTCGGTCACCTTCGGCTTCACCCCCGACGCGCTGATGGATCTGTGGGTGGAACGGCTGTGCGCGCATGGCATCCGCAGCTTCTGGCTCTATGACGTGCTGTTCAATATTGAAAAAATGCACCGGCTGGCGAAGGTGGCGAAAAGGCATGGCTGTCAGGTCGCTGGCACCATGCTGTTCACCATGTCGCCGGTTCACACCGACGCATATTATGCCGACAAGGCTGACAAACTGTCGGCGCTGCCGGAAGTGGACAGCCTGCTGCTCTATGATACCGGCGGCGTGCTTGATCGCGACCGCATCTCGACGCTGGTGCCGGCCATCGTTGCCAGATCGCGCGGCAAGCCGATCGAAATGCACGCCAACAACATGCTGGGCCAGTCGGCGAAATCCTATATGGATGCGATCGAATTCGGCGTGACGGTGCTGCACACCGCGGTGCGGCCGATGGCCAATGGTCCGTCCATCCCATCCATCGAAATCATGACCCGGAATGTCGAAGTCATGGGCCACACCCACAATATCGACACCAGCAAGCTGCCGGCGGTCGCCGAACATTTCGAACGGGTCGGCAAGGCGGCGGGCTTTCTCGTCAACCAGTTCTATGAATATGACGTCACGGCATTGAAGCACCAGATTCCAGGCGGTATGATGGGCACTCTGCGTTCGCAGCTGGCCGAACAGAACATGCTGGAAAAGCTTCCCGACGTTCTGGTCGAAGTGGCGACCGTCCGGCGCGAACTGGGCTATCCCGGTATGGCAACTCCCTTTGCGCAGCTGGTGGGGACGCTGGCCGTGCTCAATATCGTCACCGGCCGGCGCTATTCCGTCATCCCCGACGAAGTCGTGCAATATGCCGCCGGCTATTATGGCGAGCCGGTCGCCCCCATCGATCCCGATGTGATGGACCGCATCATGTCGCAGCCGCGTGCCAAGGAAATCCTGGCATCACCACCGGAACAGCCGGACCTTGCCGAACTGCGCCGCCGCCACGGCACCGGCGAGGATGATGATGAACTGATCCTGCGCGCGCTGGTGCCGGCCGCAGATATCGAGCGCATGCGTGCCGCCGGTCCGGTGCGGCGGGATTATCCCACGCTGTCCTCGCCGGAACTGAACCGGGTCGACCGGCTGATAAAGCTGGCGACAGCGCCGCTGGTGCAGATCCGGTCGAGCGAATTCGACCTGACTCTGCGGCGCTGAGATGGA
>CAZIAA010000196.1:0-3823 GCA_964537365.1 uncultured Sandaracinobacter sp. | reverse complement strand
TGGGTCTTGTGGGCCCATGCGCTTCCCGGCAATGCCAGCATGCCCCCCAGAAGACCGCGTTCCGGCCGCCGGATCAACGCGATTGCGCCATCGCTTTCGATCCACCAGGCAATGCCCTGGCGGATCGGGCGTGGTTTTTTCATGGCCTTGCGCGGCCAGGATTCGGGCTGGCCGGTTTTCTGTGCGGCGCAGATGTCGCGCAAGGGGCAGATGGCGCAGGCCGGGTTTCGCGCCGTGCAGATGGTTGCGCCCAGATCCATCAACCCTTGCGCGAAATCGCCGCGCCGCTGGTCGGGGATATGGAGTTGCAGCAGGGCCGAAAGTGCCGCACGCGAATCCGGCCAGATCTGATCGATGGTGAACAATCGCGACAGGATGCGCGCCACATTGGTGTCGATGACTGGAATTTTCTCTTCGAAGGTGATGGCTGCAATGGCGGCGGCGGTATAGGGGCCGACGCCCGGAAGCTGTTGCCATGCCGCCGCCGTGGCCGGGAAACCGCCCTGGTCGGCGATCTGGCGCGCGGCGGCGAGCATGTTGCGGGCGCGGGCATAATAGCCGAGGCCAGCCCATTCGCGCATGACTTCGGCGGGCTCGGCTGCGGCCAGAGCCTCGACCGTCGGCCATAATTGCAGAAATTTCTGCCAATAGGGAATGACTGCGGCGATGGTGGTCTGTTGCGCCATGATTTCCGACAGCCAGATCCGATAGGGATCAATGCCCGCTCTGGTGTTGTTGTTTGCTCCGGGCGGCAGCCGCCAGGGCAATGCGCGGGCATGGCGATCATACCAGGCCAGCAGCAGAGTGGGAAAATGGTCGACGGGCATGGCCTGTCTCTGGCACAGAATACCGGCAATGGTGAAGCATCCGCGAAAATCCCGGCCCATCACGCAACGCCCCAACGCGCGCAATGCGCCTGCGCCGCGCGTGAATGGCGTGCGCGAAGTGGGTGAGCTATTGCCCGAGGTCGGTGCTCTGGCGTTTCGCCGCTTTGGTTTTTCGCATGGTGTGCTGGTGTCGCGCTGGCGTGAGATCGTCGGCCCGGTCTATGCGCGTTGGTCGGTGCCCGAATCCCTGCGCCCATCGCGGGATAAATCCGCCGGCGGCACGTTGACGGTGCGGGTGGAAAGCGCGTTCGCACCGCAGCTGCAGCATGTGGCGCCGCAACTGATTGCCCGCATCAACCGCATCCTGGGGCCGAATTCCGTCGCCCGCCTGCGGCTGGTGCAGGGGGATGTACTGCCGCCCGGGCCGAAGCGCACCGCCCCCGCCGTATCTGCGGACAGGCTGGCAATGTCGGGCGAATCAAACATCGCTCCGCTCACGGCAGAGAAACTGCAGGCCGTCGCCGACAGCGGGTTGCGTGCGGCGCTGGCCGATCTCGCGGCGCAGATTGCCCTTGGGCGCAAGCCACGCGGCATTGGCTGAATGGCGGCTTTCCCGATGGTCCGGGCGCCCCGATCACCCGCGCGCCAGGCGCTTGGTTGAAACTGCCGGACTTCATGTCTATTTCGAACCACAGGGGCGGCGCCACCCCAAATCACTCAATTCGCGCAGAAGGACGCTGGCATGAGCAGGGTTTTTGACGACCGCAAGAAGGGCTATGAAGCAAAATTTGTCCATGATGCTGAACAGCAGTTCCGCATCACGGCGCGCCGCAACCGGCTGATCGGCCTGTGGGCGGCAGAACGGATGCAACTGACCGCTGCCGAAGCCGATGCTTATGCCAAGACCGTCATTCAGGCCGACTTCGAGGAGATCGGCGATGGTGATGTCATCGGCAAGCTGATTGGCGATCTGGTGAAGAACGGAATCGAAATCAGCGACATCGAGATTCGCGACAAACTCGCGCATTTCACTGAAATCGCCCGCGCGCAGATTGCAGAGGAGGGCTGAGCGTGCCAATGCCGGGTGCGGAGATCCGGGCCGCGATCCTTGCCGCCATTCCCGATGCCGAGGTCACTCTGACGGACCTTGCCGGCGATGACGACCACTGGGCAGCGCATGTCATATCGGCCAGCTTTGCTGGTCTCAGCCGGGTCAAACAGCATCAGGCAGTCTATGCAGCGCTTGGTGAGGATATTGGTGCGCGGCTGCACGCGCTTCAGCTTACGACATCGGTTCCGGACTGAATTGCGGACCATAAGGAGATTTTGCCATGGATGCTGTGCAACAGCGCATCGAGGAAATCGTCAAGGGACATGACGTCGTCCTGTTCATGAAGGGAACGCCCTATTTTCCGCAATGCGGTTTTTCCGGCCGCGCCGTCGCCATCATGGAGCATCTGGGCGTGCCATTTCAGGCCGTCGATGTGCTGGCGGATCCGGAAATCCGCGCTGGCATCAAGGAATATTCCGACTGGCCGACGATTCCGCAGCTTTATGTCAAGGCCGAATTCGTCGGTGGCGCCGACATCATGATGGAAATGTTTGAGGCCGGCGAACTGCAGGCCTTGATGACTGACAGTAACATCCACGCCAGCTGAGCAGCAGGCATGGCCGTTTCCGGGCCGGACCCGACCGAGCATCCACTCAGCATCCGTCCGGTGTCCCGGCAGACGGCCGATCTTCTGCGCCGCCACTGGGAGATATTATGGCCGATCGCAGCAGCGCTGTTTTTTCTGCCGCAGCTGCTGATCAGCGTCGTCGCGCCGGCCAGCCGTGGCCAGAGTCCGCCCGAAATCTCCGCTTCCATTCCGTTCGTGGTGGTCGGCATTGTGGTGATTGTCGCCACCATCGTCGGCCAGCTGACGATTGCATTCATTGCCGTCAACAACGGCACCGCCGGTCGCACCGTTGGCGAGGTGCTGGTCATGACCGGACGGCGGATGGTGCCGGCGCTGGCGGTGGTGGCTGCGCAAAGCATCGCCGTCCTGGCTGGCGGTCTGCTGTTCATCATTCCCGGGCTGTGGCTGCTGGCGCGATTGTCCGTTGCCATGCCGATCATTGCCACCGGGTCCGATGATCCGACCGCGGCGCTGAAGCAAAGCTGGCAACTGAGCCGGGGCTATGTGCTGCGCATTCTGGGCTGTCTCGCCGGCCTGCTGGGGGCGGTATTGCTGTTCTATGTTCTGGTAATGGCATTGGGCACGATCACCGGGGCGCTGCACCCGTCGACGGTCAACCTGCCTTCGGCGCAGTGGAATATTGGCCGCTGGCTGTTCGAAATCGCCAGTGCAGCGGTTGCTGCCACCATGGGCCTCGTTGCGACTTGTTTTTATGCCGTGCTGCTGCTGCGCCTGCGGCGGCTGCCGCGCATGCCCGGGATGAATGGCTGATGGCGCAACGGCAACGTCCGGAAGCGGAGATCGTGCTGGTGGTCGCAGCGGCGGAAAATGGCGCCATTGGCCTGCACGGCGAAATCCCCTGGCATATCCCGGCCGATTTGCAGCGGTTCAAGCGCATGACCATGGGCAAGGCGATCATCATGGGACGCAAGACCTTTGAATCGATCGGCCGGCCGCTGTCGGGGCGGCACAATATCGTGCTGACCACTGCTTCGGGCTGGACTGCAGACGGAGTCAGCGTCGCCGCCGATCTGGACAGCGCGTTGTGCATGGCGGCGCAAGGCCCGGCAACCGACCATGGCGAGATCATGGTGATCGGCGGCGCCGAAGTCTATGCGCAGGCGCTGGAACTGGCAGACCGGATCGAACTCACCCGCGTGCATCTGTCGCCACAGGCTGACCGGTTTTTCGAATCTCCCGAGCCTTCCGTCTGGCAGCAGACCAGCAACGCCTGTCACGCCGCCGAAGCCGGGCGCCCGGCCTATAGTTTTCAGAGCTATGTCCGTGCCGACCAGGCGAATTGATGTGCATCGGGGC
>CAZIAA010000195.1:0-3838 GCA_964537365.1 uncultured Sandaracinobacter sp. | reverse complement strand
CGAACCATTGTCGACCCAGGCCGTCACCATGCCCAGCGCTTTCGCCGGTTGCAGGTTGTGCGCCATGTCATCGACGAAAAACGCCCGCGCCGGATCAATCGCCAGATCACGACAGGCGCTTTCATAGGCCAGCGCATTGGGTTTCGGCCAATATTGCGTCGCCTGAATGTCGTGGATGGCGTCAAAGCAATCGGCGACGCCAATTTGCGCCAGTACGCGTTCGGCATAGGGCCGGTCGGCATTGGTGAACACGATCTTGCGCCCCGGCAGGCGGCTGATCAACTCGCCCAGCCGGGCGTTGGGCGCCAGCGCGGACACATCGACATCATGCACATCATCGAGAAATATCTGCGGGTCGACGCCATGATGCGCCATCAGCCCGCGCAATGTGGTGCCATATTCGTGAAAATAGCGTTTCTGCACCACCCGCGCGGCACTGGCATCCAGCCCCAGCAGGCGGCCGACGAATGCCTGCATGCGCAGGTCGATCTGCGGAAACAGGCTGCTGCTGGCCGGATATAGCGTATTGTCCATGTCGAACAGCCAGCAGTCCACCTGCGCCAGCCGCTCCGGCAGCCCGACGGGCATTGCTGCCGGCCCGCAATTGCTTGCATTTGTGCGTAACATTGGCTGTTTATAAATCATGTTCCGGGTGCAATGTCACCCTTGCCTGCACAGAAGAAGACGAACCCCATGCGCCAGCCGCTGATTCTCTCTCGCCGCATCGCTCCCCGCCGGATCCGCATACCGATTCGGACGTCCTTGCTGCTGGCAGGCACTTTGGCGCTGGGCGCTTGCGGCGGCAGCGGCGGCCCCGGCCCCGCACGTCTGTCCGACCAGACACCGGCACCGCCTCCATCCGCCCCCGCACCACCCCCAACGGTCAATTACGAAACCGCGGAATATCGCCGCTCCAATGCTGCGGTTGCTGCCAATGCCTTGCCCGCCTGGCAGCTGGGCGTCGGCGGTGCCGGCGTGGTCGTCGGAATCATCGACAGCGGCCTCAGCAATGGCAATGGCGAATTCACCGGCCGCATTTCCACCCACAGCCGCGATGTCACCGGCGCCGGCCGCGCCATCGACGATCCTGCCGGCCATGGCACAGCAGTGGCGGCGGTACTGGCCGCCGGGCGCAATGATTCCAACATCGTCGGCATCGCGCCAGAGGCAAATCTGCTCGTGCTGCGCGCCGACAATGGCGATTGCAGCGATGGCTGCCATTTCAGCGATAGCGCAATCGCCGCCGGGATCGACGCCGCCATTGCCGCCCGGGCCCGCGTGATCAACATTTCGCTGGGCGGCTCCACCACCAGCCCGGTTCTGCACGCAGCGTTCCAGCGCGCGACAGCGGCCGACCGCGTGATCGTCATTTCGGCCGGCAATGATGGCAATGCCGAAATCGACTCGCTTGCCGCCGCCGCCCTGAACGCGGGCGGCAGCGCGCATGTCATCATTGCCGGCGCCTCGGACGCATCCGGCGCCATCAGCAGCTTCTCCAACCGCGCCGGCAGCGCGCAAGCGAATTTCATCCTGGCACTTGGCGAGCGGGTGCGCAGCTTCGATGCCACCGGCACCGCCCTGCTCTATTCCGGCACCAGCATGGCCGTGCCAGCAGTGTCCGGCGCACTGGCCCTGCTGGCACAGAATTTCCCCAGCCTGTCCGGCAGCGATCTGGTCGACATTCTGCTGCGTGCCGCCGATGACGCTGGCGCGACCGGCACCGACGCTATCTATGGCCGGGGCCTGCTCAATATCGGCACGGCGATGGCGCCGGCCGGGGCAACCAGTCTGTCGGGCACCAGCATTATTGTGCCGGCCACCGCCTCGGGCTCGCTTGGCAGCGCCTTTGGCGACGGTCTGGCGCAAAGCCAGGGCCTGACATCGGCCAAGGTCACGGATTCCTATGGCCGTGTCTATGCCGCACCACTGGCTGCCAGCCTGCGCCGCGCACCCGTTGGCCGGTTGCGCGGCCGGCTGCAATCCGCCAGCCTGTTGTCCGCCAGCACCACAACGCAGATCAATGGTCTTGACGTCAATTTTCAGGTTCGGGCCATTGCCCAGAACCCGAACAGCCTGGCGGCGGATTTTCGCGCGCCGGACCGCGAAACCGCGCATCTGGGTTTTGCCCAGCGCGGCATGGACGCCCATGCCGGCCTGCGCAATCCCTGGCGCGAAACCCGCCTCAGCCTCTCGGCCGCGGACGGCTTCGGCTTCGTGCTGGCAAGCGGACAGCTGGCTGCGGAAAGCCTGCCGGGGGCAGTGCCGCAGGGTTTTGTCACCGATGACGGCCTCAGCCCCGACGATGGCACCGGCAGCAGCGGCCGGCTGCTGCTGATGGCGCAGAAACACAGCGGCCCGTTCACCTGGGCGCTCGCCGCCAGCCGCCGCAGCTTCGATCTGTTGCCGCTGCCAGCGCTCAGCCGGTCGGCGCGACAGGATCGACTCACTGTGGCCACCAGCTATGCCCATGGGCCTTGGAGTTTTGCCCTGCACGCGCAGCATTCCGAGGATTTCGGCGCGCTGCTGGGAACGCGGCTGGCGCCGGGCTTCGGCCTTGCCGGCGGGCGCACACTGGCGCTGGGCGGCGCGGCCGCATGGCAGCACGCCGGGATGCTGTTGCGTTTGGCCGGCACATTGGGCTGGGTAGAGCCGCATTTCACCCGGGGCGCGCTGTTGCAGGCCGATGGCCGGCTGAAAACCGCCGGCTGGTCGCTGTCGGGGGCGGCCCCCATTGGCCCGGGGCAGTTGCGGCTGCAGATTGCCGGCCCGATGGTGGTGACCGGCGGACAGTTCCGGCTGGCCAATGGCGTTGCACTGCCGGCGGCGGCGCTGGCGCGCGAAACCGCGGCCGAGCTTGGTTATGCCCTCGGGCCAGTGTCGTTGGCGCTGTTCGCGCGCCGCAACACCGGCAATATTTCCGGCCTCGATGACGCCGGCAGCGCGTTCAGTTTCCGCACGGCTTTCTAAGGGCTTGCCGAGCCGGTCTGAATCGTCCCCAGCATTTCCCCAGAGTTCTCCACAAACGCATCCACAGGGCCGGGCTTTCGCTGTGCCGGCAAAGCGTTCATGGATGCCGCCATGGCCAGCAGTCCTGATTTTTCCGTCATTGATTCGAGCAACACCCCGCATCGCATGCCGTTCAACATCGAAGCGGAAAAGGCTTTGCTGGGAGCGCTGCTGCTGGAAAACCGCCTGCTCGAGGAAATCACCCCGGCGCTGCGCGACGAACATTTCTACGAACCATTGCATGGCCGCATCTTTGCCCAGATCCAGCGCCTGGCCGACCGCGGCATGGTGGCCAATCCAGTCACTCTGAAGCCGCTGTTCGAAAGTGATGCCGCGCTTGGCGAACTGGGCGGCGCCAGCTATTTGCTGCAGCTGACGGACGACCCCTCCATCGTCATTGCTGCGCGCGATTGTGCGCAGCAAATCTATGATCTGGCGCTGTTGCGGGCATTGGTCAGCGTCGGTGCCGATCTGGTGCAGCGCGCCACCGACACCAGCGACGAAGTGGCGCCCTTGCGCCAGATCGAAGCCGCCGAAGAAGCCTTGTACCGTGTGGCTGAAAGCGGCGAGATTTCCGGCAGCGCCATTGATTTCGCCGGCGCCGCCACCAAGGCCGTGGCCATGGCGGCGAAGGCGATGAAGTCGGGCGGGCATTTGTCCGGCCTGACTACGGGATTGACCGGCATCGACCGCAAACTGGGCGGGCTGCATGATTCCGACCTCGTCATTCTCGCTGGCCGGCCGGCCATGGGCAAAACCGCGCTGGCCACCAACATCGCCTTTTCCACTGCCTATCGTTTCAAGCGCGACCAGCAGGACGGCGTCGCCATTG
>CAZIAA010000194.1:0-3851 GCA_964537365.1 uncultured Sandaracinobacter sp. | reverse complement strand
ATCCTCGAAAGACAGGTTCCAGACATAGATCGCCAGCAGGCCGAACACCGCCGACAGGCCATAGCTGCCGCCATCGCCCAGAAACAGCGCGTCTTTCATGTTGAAGCGGAACAGCACCAGCAGCGCCGCCAGCAGTGCCGCTGCCACCACACCGGCCGCAGCCGGCGCCCGCAACAGCAGCACGATCGCCCAGATGATCGCCTGGCCGATCACCAGCCCGTTCTTGCCATCGGCCATGTTGACGGCATTGATCAGACCGACAAAGCACAGCAATGTGAAGGCAATCCCCAGCAGCGGCGGGAACAGGATAAGCTGCGACTGCCCGGAAAACAGCAGGAACGAGATCGAGAAATCCGGCACCCGCGACACCGCCGCCAGCAGAATCACAGCGGCAATGACCAGCCTGATCCCGGCGCCAAGACCGAAACGGTCATCGAGCAGGCCAACGATCGACAGCCCCAGTGCTGCGACTCCAAACCACCACAGCACGGCATGCACGGCCAGACTGTCGGACAGCAGGAACAGCAGCAGGCAGGGGATCGGCACCACCAGAATCAGCACCAGCCCGCCCATCAACGGCGTCGGCTGCTGGTGCAGCTTGCGGCCGGAAGTCGGATCGGGGAAATCCATCAGACCGAATTTTTTGCCCAGTTGCCGGGCGTTGCTGCAGATCGCGAATGTCACCGCTGCCGCCAGCAGCGCCGACAGAATGGCATAGGCGATCATCGCGTGGCGAGAACGGCGACGGTGGCAACCGAAGTGGCCATCTGCGCAACGATGGTCGTCACATCGCGGAAGATCGACAGCTTATACAGGGGGTCGATGTTTTTCGGAACGATGATGGTCGTGCCCGGCGGCGGCGTCACCCGGTCCGAACCATTCCAGCGCGCGCTGCGCAACGGCTGCGCCGTGCCATCGGGCAATACCATGAACGCACGTTTGCTGTCCGCGGTCGACAATATCCCGCCGGCTTCCTTCAGATAGTCACCAGCACTTTTGCCGACAACGAACTGCAACGCGCCGGGATTGTTGACGTCGCCCAGCGCCAGAACGAAGTTCGGGCGCTTGGGCACAAAGATGCTGTCGCCGGATTCAAGGATGGTGTCCAGATCGGGACGCAGCGCCAGCACGCGCGGATCGGCTTCGACCACCATGCGGCCGCTGGCTTCGGTTTGCGACAGCGAACGAACCAGCGAGGCCGCGCCCAGCAGCCCCTGTCCGGAGGAATCCCGCGATCTGGCGGCAACCGCCAGCAGGCTGTTGTTCAATTCGCGCGCGGTGCGGCGAAAGCCTTCCTGCTGGCTTTCCTTGACGCTGCGCCGGGTGAACACCGTTCCATAGGAATAGCCATATTCCGTCACCCCGCCGGCACGTTCCAGCAGCTCCGACAATGTCTCGCCCTTGCGGATGGCGTACAGCCCCGGCCGCCGGACTTCGCCCGCCAGAAGCACAGCTGAGCCTTCGAACTCCGGCTGACGGGCGTTGAAGCGGACATCGTCGCCGATCGCCAGTTGCGTCCGCGCCAGTTCCGCATCCCCGCCACCATCACCGACGGCGATATGCGCCGCGCTGCCATCCCGCGCGCGCGTGATATCCAGCACCAGATCGCTGGCGCCTGCCAGAATCCCGCCCGCCGCCAGCGACAGATCCTGCGCGGTCACACCGCTGGTCACCGGATAGGCGCCCGGATTGCGCACGGCACCGCCAATACTGATGGAATGTTCCAGCAGAATCGCCAGCAGTTCCGGTTCCTGTTCGAAAATATCCGTGCAGAGCGGCTCGCGCGCGGTCTCGGCGAATGCGCCCTGCTGCTCGTCATAGCCGGGGTTCGTCTGCCCCGGCATGCGCTGCGGCTGCATTTCGGTCATGGCCCGATCTTCATTCAACCGCTCCAGTTCGCCACTGACTGCCAGATCGGTGGCCTGGCGACTGCTCTGACCAAGTGCGCTGCCAACGGCGCCCAGATCCGCGCCTTCTTCCGACACGATGACAAAGCCGCCACGGGTCACGGCATTGAAGCGGCTGCCGGCCGTGTCCTTCACCAGCGTTTCCAGATGGCGCAGCGACCGGCACTGCCGCAAGGGGTTGGGTTGCCCCAGCACCACCCGCCGCACCGGCGCGCTGTTCATGAAGCGGATATCCTGCCGCGACAGCACGAACAGCCGGTCATCCGGGCGCAGGCGGGTGGTTGCCAGACCGCGCAATTCCTGCGCCAGACCGATCATCTGATAGACGCGCGCGCCCGTCCCCGGATCGCGACGCAGCAACACCGCTGCCAATTGATAGGTATCCGCCGGCAGATGCGCCGCTGGGCCAACCAGATCGGCAACGGTGGCGGCGGACTTGAGCGACCTGGACCCGGGATTGGCCACCGCGCCTTCCAGCCGCACGCGGTCCGTGGCGCCGCCGGCCGAACCGCCAATCACTTCGATCGCGTCACCACCAGAGACCAGTTCCGACCCGGACGATGCGCGGACATAATCCTCGCTGCCATCGCCGGCGATTCGGCTGATGACCACCTGCGCACCGCGCTGGCGAATGGCGCCGCCGGCAAAGCCGACGACTTCGGCCACATCCTGCCGGCCGCGCAATTCATAAATGCCCGGCCGCGCCACCACGCCGGTCACAGCAACCGTCGGGCCGATGACCGGCACGATCACACGGTCGCCATCGCGCAGATGCACCGTTGGCGGCCGGCCAATCCCCAGCAGGCCATAGAGGTCGACGGTGATGCTTTCGCCGCTGGCCCGCACCAGCCGCAGCTGCCGCAACGACCCCGAGCGCCGCACGCCCCCGGCTGCGGCAATGGCCGTCGCCACCCCCGACATCGAAGTCAGGATGAATTGCCCTGGCCGCTCCACTTCGCCGCCGACAAAAACGCTGATGGCGCGCACTTCCCCCATCGACACGAAAATATCGGTTGCGAGCATGCTGCGCGCGGTTTCCGCTTCCAGTTCGCGTCGTACCTGACCAAGAGAACGCCCGGCGGCGGACAGCGGCGCCAACCCGTCCACCAATATACGGCCATCGCGGTCGACCCGCACGGTCTGGCTCTGATTGGTGGCGCCGCGAAAGCTGATGCGCATTTCATCGCCAACGCCCAGCACATAGTCATCGCCAATAGTGCCGACGCGGCTGCCTGTTGGTGGCGCGCTGCTCTGAAAAAAGTCATAGCCGAACTGGCGCAGGTCGCGCACGTCCAGCCGCTCGCGATAGTCACGCTCGATTCGCGACGGCATATAAAGGCGTTGCAGATTGCGCCGCGCTTCCGCCCGGCGCACCTCCTGCTCTTCGATGGTATCGATCCGCCCCTGCGGCAATGCCTGTTCGCTGCGCTCTGGCACCGCGTTCGAACGGCGCGACGCAGCACTACTGCTATCTAAAGATGAAGTTCCGCCCAATTGCGATTGCAGGGATTGCAGCACGCCCGGATCAATCGACTGTGCCAACAATGGAGAGGCAGCGCCCGGCAGCAAACCCAGCAGCAAGGCCGGCAGCAACCATTCAAGAGCTGGCAGCAAGCGCCGGGCAGGAATCCCCAAATCCAGTTCTCCGAAAAACACAGAAGGCTGCTTTAGGAATCCGTGCGCCGGCAGTCAACGCCGGGCAGCCACCGGATGAACAGCAATGGTACAATCCGAAAAAATCAGGACCCGGCCACGAACTCCAATGCCTGCTGCGCAACGAGCCTGTTCAGTTGCGCCGTCACCGAATCCTGGGGATCACCGGTTTCTTCGGCAGACGCCCCGACACCGCGCGCCAGCGGCGCGAATACCATGCAGGTGACGAGCAACAGAAAGGAAAGCGTCCGGACCGGCTTGGACATACAAATCTTCTTTCGCGCCCACGGT
>CAZIAA010000193.1:0-3859 GCA_964537365.1 uncultured Sandaracinobacter sp. | reverse complement strand
AGGCCGGGCAGAAGATCGGCACGTCATGCTCATAGGCCAGCTTGACCAGGCTGTTGTCCTTCTTGCCATGCTCGGTCAGATAGCGGCCCATTACGCGGATGAAAGCCCGGCTGGAATAGGCGCCGGGCTCCAGGCTGTCGGCGATTTCGCCGATGGTGCGGTCGCATTCCTGCAATTGTTCTTCGTCGATATAGGTGTCGTAGATGCGGTCGATATAAAGCGCGCGCAGGGTATTGTCGTCGGGCACTTCGAGCGCCTGATAATGCTTGTGGCCAAGCCCCTCGAAGAAATCCATGTCGACGATTGTGGCGCCCGTTGCCACCACCGCATCGACCATATTGGAGCGCAATAGTTCGGCATAAAGGTCCATGCAGCCACCGGCCGAGGTTGAACCGGCGATGACGAGGAAGATGCTGCAGTCGGGATCCGCCAGCATCTGGTTGTAGATGGAAGTCGCGCGCGCGAGGTCGCGGCTGGTGAAGCTCATACCGGCCATCTGGTCGATGATCGGACGGGCGTCGAAGCTGGTGATGTCGATATGTTCGACGGTTTTCGACAGCAATTCGGCCTTGCGATTGGGGGTGACTTGTTCAGACATCCGGAAATCTCCAGTCGACGGAATGCAAGGGGCCGGCGCGCCCCTTGCGGTTGCAGGCGCTGGCGGCCACAGGGGCCGCCAGCAGGAATGTTCAGTTGGAGGCTGCTAGCCCATGCGCGGCCGGACGGCCAGCCGCCGGCAGTTCGAAGGCTGGAATCGACGACCCCATCGGACCATCGGTGACCACCACCGTGGTGCTGTCGCCAAAGCCGTTGAACGCCGTGCGCATGGCCTGGCCATAGGCGCCCAACTGGCCGATTTCGATATAATCGCCAGCGCGGACATCGGCGGGTAGCCGGAACGGCCCCTTCATATGGTCGAGGTCATCGCAGGTCGGGCCGTAAAAGGCGAAATCGACGCTGTTGCTGGCCGCGTGCAGTGCTTCTTCGCTTTCGCCGGTGCGGATGAGCCGCGCCGGATAGCGCCAGCCGACATGGGCAGCATCGAACAGCGAGCCATAAGCGCCATCATTGATGTAGAGATCATTGCCGCGACGCTTTTCCACCCGCACCAGCAGACTGGCGTAATCGGCCGCCAGCGCGCGGCCCGGTTCGCACCAGAGTTCGGCGGAATAGGACACCGGCAGTGCTTCGAAGGCCTGCTCGATGGTGGCGAAATAGCGCTGCATCACGGGCGGCTTCATGCCGGGATAGCGGCTTGGGAAGCCGCCACCGACATCGACGATATCGACCGTCACGCCGGCATCGGCAATCGCAGCACCTGCAATCGCCATGGCATCGGCATAGGCTGCCGGGCTCATCGCCTGCGAGCCGACATGGAAACATACGCCCAGCCGCTGGGCCACGCGCCGCGTTGCAAACAGCAGCTCGGCGGCTTCCATGCCGCTGACGCCGAATTTGGACGCCAGGCTGAGCCTGGAATGGTCGGACGAAACCCGCAGCCGCACGCACAGCGTCAGATCCTCCGCTTCCAGCCCATTGCTGGCGCAGGCACGGCGAATCTTGTGCAGTTCCTCGATGCTGTCGAGGCTGAAGATGCGCACGCCGTGCCGGTGATAGGCTTCGGCAATGGCTTCCTCGGCTTTGACCGGGTGCATGAAGGCGAGGGTGGCGGTTGCAAACAGCCCGCGCACAAGACGCACTTCGGCAATCGACGCGACATCGAATTGTCGGATTCCACCCGCCCACAGCATTTGCAGCAGATCCGGCGACGGATTCGCCTTCACAGCATAAAAGCTTTTGCCGGGAAAGCAGTGGACAAAGAACCGGGCCGCGCTTTGTGCTGCATGGGGGCGCACAAGAGTGACTGGCACGGCTGGTTGCAGCTGCTGCGCTACCGATCGCGCGTTATGGCTCGCATACAATTCAAGGGACCTCCGCAAGGCTGTTGACGATATTGCTGCCTTGCGGCGGTTGACCCATGGGGCAGCAAGTTCCGCATATGGAGTTGCCGGCGCTGCGTGTAAAGAGGGAAATACAAAAAACGGCACCCGCTAAGGGGGGTCCGGGGGGTGCCCGGCGGCAGTTGCTCAGGCAGCCAGGCGTGCGTCGATAAAATCGGCGAGAGAGCCAATGCTTTCAAACAGTTCGCCGGAGATGTCGTCATCGTCGATGAGGATGTCGAACTCGTCCTCGATGGCGGTCAGCACGGTTGCGACCGCCATGGAATCCAGTTCCGGCAGATTGCCGAACAAAGCCGTCTCGCGGTTCAGTCCGTGCGTGATCTGTGGCGCGAGCGAGAGAGTATCGCCAAGGAGCGCGATCAGCCGGCTGGTTGTGTCGGCCATGGCTGGCCGCCCCTGGCCGGAGTCTTCTCCTGAACCTTGCTGTTGCATAAGCATTGTCCGCACCCTTTCAAGATCGCGCGCAATAGCTTTCACCGGCGGCCATTGCAACCGCAACCCGACATCCATAGAAGCAGTCGCCAATGCGCGCCTGTTTCTGCAACATCGCTGGTTCCGGCAATGGCGTTGCCGTTTTCGGGGCATGCGCCGTGCAAATGTCGCTGCGGCCCGAACCGGCGCCCCGGCCGGGCGGTTGTCTTTCCGGTGCGGCCGATGCTGTGCTGATTCGGCCGGCCATCGGCCGTGCCGGCCTTGCAGGAGAAACCCGGCCTTGACGGAATCACGCCCGGCGGATGCCCAGGTCATCATTCATGGCTGCCGCTCGAATCTGGCCGAACATGATGCGCTGGCGGCGCTGGCGCCGGCGGGGTCGACGGTCATCAACAGCTGCGCGGTCACCGCCGAAGCCGTGCGCCACGCCCGCGCCGCCGCGCGCCGGGCGGTCCGGGCTGGCGGTCGCGTCTTCGTCACTGGCTGCGCGGCAACGCTCGATGCCGGCCGTTTCAGCGATCTTGCTGAAGTCATTCCCAATGCGCGAAAATTCCAGCCGCAAAGCTGGGGTCGAAGCGGTCCCGCGCCTGCTGTCGCCAGCCGCCGCAGCCGCGGCTTTCTCGCCATTCAGGATGGCTGCGACCATGATTGTACTTTCTGCGTCACCCGGCTGGCGCGTGGTGCGTCGCGCTCGACACCCATGGCGGAGATTCTGGCACGGGTGCGGGAATTCTGCGCCGCTGGTGTCACGGAAATCGTGCTGACCGGGATCGACGCCACCAGCTATGGCAATGATCTGCCGGAGCGGCCGACACTGGGGCTGCTGGTGCAGACCATTCTTGATGCCGTGCCCGAGCTGCCGCGGCTCAGGCTGTCTTCGCTGGATGCAGCCGAGGCTGACGATCGGCTGATTGCAGCCTTTGCCGATCCGCGGCTGATGCCGCAGGTGCATCTGTCGCTGCAATCCGGCGATGATCTTATCCTGAAGCGCATGAAACGGCGCCACAGCCGCGCGCAGGCGCTGGACCTGATTGCCCGCCTGCGTGCGGTGCGCCCCGATATCGCCATTGGCGCCGATCTGATTGCCGGCTTTCCGACCGAAGACGCTGAAGCGCATGGCAACAGTCTGTCGCTCATTGCCGAAGCCGGGCTGGTGCAGGCGCATGTCTTTCCGTTTTCACCGCGTCCGCAAACGGCGGCCGCGCGCATGCCGCAGGTTTTGCCGGAAATCGCGCGGGCGCGCGCCGCCGAATTGCGGGCGCTGGCCGACCGGCAGAATCTGGCGTTTCAGACCAGTCGCTTGCACCGGCTTGCTGAAGTGGTCAGCGAAGGTGCATCCGGGCATTGCCAATATGGCCTGAAGATTCGCCTGCGCCGCCGGCAGCCCCGTGGCGCGCTGGTGAAAGTGATCCCGACACGCATGGAGCAGGGAGAACTTGCGCAATGACGCAGGATGATATGACGAA
>CAZIAA010000192.1:3409-3881 GCA_964537365.1 uncultured Sandaracinobacter sp. | reverse complement strand
GCACACCAACGCCAAACTGCCATTCGAACCGGAACCAGATGTAAACCGCAATGGCCGCCATCGCCAGCACCATGGCCAGCACGCCACTGCGGATCAGTTCTCCGGACACCTTGCCAGAAACCGTCTCCACGCGCTGGAAGTCCGCATCCGGATAGGCCTTCTGGATGGTCGTGCGCACCTGCTGCACCACCTGCTGCACGGCGTCCTCGCCTTCGGGCAAAGGCAGATGGATGGAAATCGTGCGCGCATTGCCCAGAGTCTGCAGACTGCCCTGCCCGACCCCCGCCGAATTGACCGATTTCCGCAATGCATCCAGCTCGACCGGCTTTTCGAAGCGCACTTCCATCATCAGCCCGCCGGCAAAATCGACGCCGAAATTGAGCCCGCGCACCGCCACCAGCACCAAGGACGCAATTACCAGCACGATCGAAATGGTGATTGCCACATTGCGCCACTTCAGGAAGTGGATGTT
>CAZIAA010000192.1:0-3399 GCA_964537365.1 uncultured Sandaracinobacter sp. | reverse complement strand
TTGGTATTGTCGGGGACCAGCTTGATCAGGCGCACGGCAACACTCCTTCAAATCACCAGTTGCTGTGGCCGGGCATGCCGCAGCCAGTTCGCAACCATCAGCCGTGTCACTGCAACCGCGGTAAAGACCGAAGTAACGATACCGATCGTCAGCACGATGCCAAAGCCCTTCAGCGGTCCCGACCCCAGCCAGTACATGACGATGGCTGCAATCGCATTCGTCGCATTGGCATCGTAAATCGTGCGGGATGCTTCGCTATAGCCGATTTCCACCGCCGAGGTGACATTTCGGCCCTTGCGCAATTCTTCCCGGATATGCTCGTTGATCAGCACATTGGCATCGACGGCGGCGCCGATGGTCAGCACGAAACCGGCAATTCCAGGCAAGGTCAGAGTCGCCCCCAGCGCCGACATGACACCAATCATGATGACCGAGTTCGCCAGCAGCGCCACCACCGAATAGGCGCCGAAGCGGCCGTAAACCATGATCATGAACAAGGCGACGAGCACCGTCGCCAGGATGGAGGCTATGGCGCCGGCCCGAATCGAGTCCGCGCCCAGATCCGGCCCGACGATGCGCTGCTCGATCACTTTCAGCGCCACCGGCAGCTTGCCGGAGCGCAGCAATATGGCCAGTTCATTGGCGCTCTGGGTGGTGAAATTGCCGCTGATGATGCCCGATCCACCCAGAATCGGTTCATTGATTCGCGGCGCGGAAATCACCTGCCCATCGAGAATGATGGCAAAGGGCCTGCCGACATTTTCCTGGGTGGCGCGGGCAAAGCGCTTGGCGCCGATGCTGTCGAAACGAAACGACACCACCGGCATGCCATCCTGAAAGGTCTGCTGGCTGTCAACCAGCTGGTCGCCCGAAAGCAGCGCCCGGCGCTTGACCACCAGTACCCCGCCTTCGACATTGGGCACGACCTGGCTTCCCGGCGGCGCCCGCCCGGCCGCGGCGGCATTCGGGTCCGCCGTGGTGTCCACCATCTTGAATTCCAGCTTGGCGGTCTTGCCCAGCAGCGACTTCACTTCATTCGGGTCTTCCAGACCCGGCACCTGCACGACGATTCGATTCTTGCCTTCGCGCACGATATTCGGTTCGCGCGTGCCCATTTCATCAATGCGGCGGCGCACCACTTCGACCGCCTGGCTCATGGCCCGATCGAGATCCGCAGCGAGGCCGGCCGCCGTTGGCGTGACGACGATGCGGTCACCATCCATCACGCCGACATCGAGATCTCGGTCTGCAGTCAGCTGGCCGACCGGCTGCGACAAGCCACGCATGGTTTCAACGGCACGGTCGAGATCTGATGGATTGCGCACCCGAAAGCTGACGCTGCCACCCCGGGTGGACAGATCCATGACTCGAATCGGCCCGTCAGACGCCTGCCGCAATTCTGTCTGGACGACTTCCTCCAGCGCTTCGACGCGGTTCTTCTGCACATCCGCGGGGTCCGCCTCCAGCAGCAAATGGCTGCCGCCGCGCAGATCGAGGCCCAGATTGAGCTGCTGTTTCGGAAGCCAGTCCGGCAGCGCTGCCGCCTGCTGCTCGGTCAGCAGATTGGGCAAGGCCAGGATGAACCCCACCAGCACCGGCAGCAGGATCGCCCACACTTTCCAGGGTGGAAAATCAAGCATCGGCGCGCTCAATCCTTACTGTCATTGGCAGCCGCCGGCTGGCCGCGCGGCGTGACACCACTGAGCGTCGATTTCAGCGCCGTTACCCGCATATTGGGTCCCAGCTCCACTTCGACATCATGGTCCGCAACTTTGACCACCCGGCCGACGAGACCGCCGCCCGTCACCACCTGATCGCCTTTTTTCACTGCCTCCACCATGGCGCGATGCGCCTTCACTTTCTGCTGCTGCGGCCGAATGACCAGAAACCAGAAGATCACAAACAGCAGCGCCAGAGGCACAATCTGGATGAGAATCGATTCCGTGCCACCGGGCGCATTGCCGGCCGCCTGGGCGTAGGCAGGGGATGAAAACATCGTTGGTTGGTCCCTTGAAAGCTTGAGAAATCCGGAACATTGCAAGCCGCAACGCACATGATCGCATGAACGCCGCGCCTTATCCAGCCGCACGCGCTTACACGCGTGTTGCGGGTTTTTCAAATGCCAAGACCGGCGCTAGGGGAATTTCATGGACAAGGAAATTCTGACGCAACTCACACGCATTGCAACTGCAATCGAACATCTGGCTGCAACTGACGAGATTGAAACGGACATTCAGTCAGGCAATGCCTTCCGCTGGGATGGCCACAACCTGCATGCCGTCGCGCAGTTGAACGCCTTGCCGCTGGCGCGTTTTGCCGGCGTCGATACCCAGATTGCAGCGTTGCGGCGCAATATCGGCGCTTTGGCGCAAGGCCTGCCGGCGCATGACATGCTGCTCTGGGGCGTGCGCGGCATGGGGAAATCGGCGCTGGTGCGTTCGGTCGCCGCAGAACTGGATGTCGCGCTGGTGCAGGCATCCGCCGATCAGCTGTCTTCCTTTCCGCAACTGTTCGAAACACTGAAAACCGCCAGCCGGCCTTTTATCCTGTTTGTCGACGATCTCGCCTTCGCGCCTGAGGACCCCGAAGTGCGCAAGCTGCGCTCGCTGCTGGATGGCGGCGTTGCCGAACGCCCGGATAATGTGCGTCTGGCGGTCACTTCGAACCACCGCCATCTGGTCGCCCGCCCGCCCGCCGACAGCCGGCACGCGCGCGATTCCGTGGATGACCAACTAGCATTGGTCGACCGCTTCGGGCTGGTGCTCGGCTTTCATGCGCCGGATCAGGATGTGTGGCTGGACATGGTGCGCCGGCATCTCGCGCCCGAGGGGCTGGAACTGGACGAAGCCGATGCCATTGCCTTCGCACTGGCGCGCGGCGGACGTTCCGGGCGCACGGCCTGGCATTATCGCACCGAGCTTCTGACCCGGCAGGCAGAAGCCCCTGAAAACTGAATCCTGCCCCGTAAAGAGGATTGCAGGATCATGCGCCAATCATTTCTTATTCCGCCGCAGAGACCTCGGACTTCAATTGCCGCCGGTATTTCTGCATGAATTTCTGCAGTTTGGGACTGATGACAACGGTGCAATAGGGATTGTCATCGCCGATGCGGTCAAAATATTGCTGGTGTTGCGGCCCGGCCGGATACCATGCGGGCATGTCTTCCAAAGTCGTCACGATCGGCTGTTCCCAGTCAGCTTGCGCGCGCGCGATAGCCGCCTTGGCCTCAGCCTCCTGCGCCGGGGATTGCGGGAAGATCGCACTGCGATACTGGGTGCCGACTTCATTGCCCTGCCGGTTCAGCTGGGTCGGATTGTGGGTTGCCAGAAAAATGTCCAGCACTTCGCCATAAGAAATGACCGCCGGATCGAATTCGATGCGCACTGCTTCGGCATGGCC
>CAZIAA010000191.1:0-3892 GCA_964537365.1 uncultured Sandaracinobacter sp. | reverse complement strand
CGGGCGAACGAAGCAAAGATTCTGGCTGAGAGCATGGACGTTTCCGAGCTGATCGAAGGGTTTCCGTTTCCGACCGACAAGGCTCTGGTGAAAAGCGTACTCAACGATGAGGTTGCGGATGAGGCAATCTTCGAGCAAATACTCAACAATGATGATCCGCTCGACCAGATCTGGCGCGCAAAGGATTATGTCGAAGAGCATGGCGACCATCGCGCGCTCAAGCTCATTCTAGATGCGGCTGAAGGCAGCGACGATGATCCTCATTGTCAGTTAGATGCAATAGATTGCTTGAATCAACTCGGCTTTCGCAAACTCTCCAGAGATCTGCTTGCTGCCATGTCCAAGGGGTATATCGAGCCTTATTGGTTTGGCGCTCAACTACTTCGTTTTGGAAGAAAGTTGGAAGCAGCGCCATTCTACATCGAATCGAGCCGTATGAAGTTGGAATATAATGAGAATCTCGTTTGGGGTGGTCTGTCAGATTTGGGGCTGGTTACCGAACTGATGGAATCTCGATCCAAGCCATAGCCGATACGTGCGCGTTCTTCCAGCGTGGCCTATTCGCTTCGTTCTTATCTGGTCAATTTGTGTCCCTCGGCCCAATCGGCATAGTCGCTCACCTCCTTCATGCGACTTTCAGCCAGCCGTGTTCATCCCGACGAATCCCGGCGAACCCCACCGCAAGATTGCAATTCGGCGCTTCGCACAAAGTTCGATAAGGCGTTAGGAAGGCCGACCAGTTGTTTTTCCTGCAGCCCTGCCTTTAAAAACCAGCCCCGAACACACGGACCCGCCGCCCAATTGCGCGCGCGTAACAGATTGTCTGGCGGGCGGCGGATATCAGCCGCGCGGTTCGACCGCTGTCTCGAGATCGACGAACGCCTTGATCGGCAAATGATCGGACGCCACCCGCGCCAGCGGCGTATCATGCGCGCGGACCGGCGACAGCACATCCCTGCGGTTCGCCATGATGCGGTCGAGCGGCAGCAGCGGCAGCCGCGACGGGAAGCTTGGCACCGGCGGCGGAATATGGTCGAAGGTCAAGCCCAGATCGGCAAATGCCGAACCGCCGTTGCGGCGCCATTCGTTCAAATCACCCATCAGCAAGGTCGGCATGTCGGCGCTGGCGCCCATGATCTCGGATATGGTCCGCGCCTGTTGCCGGCGCGACCGCTGCAACAGGCCAAAATGGGCAGCAATGATTCGCAGTGCCGCCCCCGTGCCCAGATTGATCTCGGCCAGAATGGCGCCTCTCGGCTCCAGCCCCGGCAGCGTGATCTGGTGCACATGACGGACGACTCCGCTCCGGAAAAGCAGGGCATTGCCATGCCAGCCATGCGATTCCGCCCGGGCTGCAGCGGGAACCAGCACCAGCCCGGCCTCGCGTTCGAGGTGAACCAGATCCAGCAGCCCGTCACGGGTTCCGAAACGCCGGTCGGCTTCCTGCAAGGCAATGACGTCGGCATCGATTTCCCGAATGACCTGCCCGGTGCGCTCCGGATCGAAACGGCCGTCGGTGCCGACACATTTGTGCACATTATAGGACGCCACCAGCAAGCCCGGCCTGGATGCGCCCGCCCCGCCAAGCGGCGGCGCCACAGTCGCAGCATCATCCGCCGGCTTCTGCTGGCGAAGACCCGTCAAAAGCCGATCATCCATTCTCAACATGGTCTTTCGCTGCTCTGCTCCTGTTTCAGATACTGACTGCAAGTTTCGTGTTTCCTGGCAACCTAGCTAGGGTGCCCTGCCCCTGCATTCAATCTTGCGGCGCTATAATTCCTGCCGCACCCGATGCAAAACCATCGGGGCAAGGCCATTAAAGATAGGGCGAGCCAAGCCATAGCAGACGCTCGAACAGGCGCAGGGGAAAAGGACGGCTGCGCAGCCCCTCGGATGTGACCGGCGTGGCGGTCTCGATTGCGGACTGGATATGTGCATCGACGCGGCCGGCGAACCCCGGATCGAGCACGGTAATATCGATTTCGAAATTCAGCCGCAGCGACCGTGAATCGAGATTGGACGAGCCGACGAATGCCCAGGTCGAATCGACGGCCAGCAGTTTGGAATGATTGAACGAGCCGCTGGCGCGCCAGACCCGGCAGTAACTCCGCAGCACCTGGTCGAACTGCGCCATCATGGCATGATCGACCAGCCGCAGATTATTGGCGGATGGCACCACGATATCGACTTCAACGCCACGCCGGGCGGCGGTCGTCAGCGCAAGAATGAACTCGCGGTCGGGCAGAAAATAAGGCGACATGATCCGGATCGATTTGCGCGCAACGGAAAACGCCCCCATCAACATCTTCTCATTCGCTTCCAGACCGTCGTCGGGACCGGAAGGGATGACCCGCGCCAGAATCGCCGAGTCCGGCGCGCGCAGCACGGGGCCGATTCGCCATGCCTGCCCGCGCAGTCGTTCCTTGGTTGCAAAATACCAGTCTTCGGCCGCAACCGCAAAAATATCCGCGACCACCGGGCCAGTCAGTCGGAAATGCGTATCGCGGGCATGGTCCGGGCCGGCGAATTCCGCCGTAAAAGCCTGGCGGATATTCAGACCGCCAACAAAGGCCGTCACGCCGTCCACCACCAGAATTTTCCGGTGCGTCCGCAGATTGGCATAGGGCAGCCGCAAGCCGATGATGATGCGCCCGTTGAAAACGCGCGCGCGAAGCCCCCCCCGGCGCAAATAGGCAACGATACTGGGCAGCGAATAGCGCGCGCCCACGGCATCGATCAGGACCCGGACTTCGACACCACGCTTGCGGGCTTCGATCAGCGCATCGGCAAAACGCCGGCCGATCGGGTCGCGGTCGAAAATATAAGTCTCGAGAATGATGCTGCGGCGAGCGGTGCGAATCGCTGCGATCATCGCTGCATAGGCTTCATCCCCGGATTTCAGGGTATCAATGGCGTTCGCCGCCAGCTGTCTGTGATGCGTGATTCGGTCGCCGACCATTGCCAGCGCCGCGAACTGCCGGCCGAAACGTTCGGCGACAAGATCGTTGGTAATGTGAAAATCGACATGCGCTGCATTCTCATGCCCGGCCCGCGCGCGTTCCGCTGCAATCGAACCGCGCCGGACGCGGTTGATTCCAGCCACGGCATAAATCAGCGCGCCGACCACCGGCGACAGCATGATGACAGCGACCCATCCGATCGCAGCGCGGACTTCGTCCTTGGTCATGGCTGCATGCGCCGCCGCCACCGCTGCGATCAGCACGGACATGACCGCCAGAAGATGCGGCCAATAGGTCAGGAACAGTGCCAGCATGACTATAATGCTAGGCGATATTCCAGCCAATGTCGCCTGGCGCAACTATGACCTTCCCCACCTGAGACTGAGGATTTTACCTCTGTGCGCGACGATACCGCGCAGACCGCCACCAATCCGCAAATCAGCCATTGCAAAGCCATGGATTTTCTGGCCCCATGCGCACGCCGTTGTTAAACTGCCGTGGCGATGCGAAACCCCGCGATCGCTGCAACAGCCGGGGAGGCAGACTGTGAAATCCATCCTTCTACATGCAGATGAAGATCGGTTCTTTGAATCCCGCCTGCAAGGCGCGCTTGATCTCACACGCTATGTCGATGGCCATCTGATCTGCCTGCAAACCCGGCGCACGCCCGGTTTTCTGGGCGCGGATGCCGCCGGCTTCGTCGGCAGCGCCGCCATGGTCGCGCAATTGATGGAAGATGAAGCCAAAGTCGCCGAAGAAACGCGCCAAAAATTGCAGCAACGGCTAACGGAAGAAGATGTCCCGTTCAGCTTTGCCGAAGCCATGGGCGAGCCACGCCAGACACTGGTCGACCATTCACCGCTGGTGGATGTAATAGTCATGACCCTGCCGCCCGAAGACCAGCGTAACCTCCTGCAGGCATTGGCGGCGGT
>CAZIAA010000190.1:0-3898 GCA_964537365.1 uncultured Sandaracinobacter sp. | reverse complement strand
ATGCATCTGATGGATGAAGAGATCATTGCCGTCTGCCACCACCGGCTTCTGGCCGTCGATCGGAAAGTCACGGCGGGTTGGATCTCCGGGCAAATGTTGATTCACGATGGCACGCCACATCCGGACGGCGACTTCCCGACATGGAGCGCATGGCTGAAACGTGCCGGAGAAAACCACGTTCCGACGGCGGGCGGGCTCAGGATCAATTCCACGGCCGCTGTCATTCAAGCCGCGGTTGCAGCCCGCGGCATTGCCCTTGTGCGCAAGGCGCTGGTCACGCAGGAAATCGACAGCGGTCGCCTCGTCCACCTGCTGCCGGATGTGCGTTGGCCGGTGCAATGGGCCTATTACGCCGTGGCCACGCCCAAAAGCCTCCGGCGCGCCGAGGTTGGCGCATTTCACGCCTGGCTCGCGGCGCTATCCGCAAAGACCGGAGACAAACCATGATTGTCGTATCATGGTCCTTCGTTATGATTGCGCTATTTCTCTGCAACCTGCGCAGAATTACACAGGCACCCGGCTCCTGTTTGCCGGTGCCCCAGGAATAAGGATGGAAGTATGAGCCAGTTGACCGGTACGGTTGCGACACCCAATGCCGCGAAATATATCCGCCAGCTCTGCAGCCATTGGGGCCACAAGCTTGAAGTGACGCAGGGCGAAGGAACCGGCATGGTCCGCTTTCCGATGGGCACGGCGACATTTGCAGCAACTGCAACGGAGCTGAACGTCACGATTGACGCGGCCGACGCGGCCGATGCCGCGCAGTTGAAGCGGGTGGTCGAATCTCATCTCGACCGCTTTGCCTTTCGGGAAGTGCCGCTCAGCTATGCATGGTCGGACGCCTGAATCCGGTTCGGGGTTTTGCAGGCATAGCCTGTGGCTTCAGTCCTCGGCCTTGAAGCGGGTGGCGATGGCGCGCGTCGCGCTGTCGAGCAGGAAGCCGATCATGCCGATCACCAGCACGGTCGCCATCAACTCGGAATAGGCCAGACGGTCGCGGGTATCGAGAATGAAATAGCCCAGCCCCGCCTGCACGCCCAGCATTTCGCAGGGCACCAGCACGATCCAGCTGATTCCGATCGCCAGCCGGATCCCGGTCAGGACCTGACCAAGGATGCCCGGAATGACGATGTGCACCAGCGTTTCCGTGCGCGTTGCCGCCAGACTTCGGCCCAGCAACAGCCAGTGCGGATCGAGCTGGCGCACGCCGGTCGCGGTGTTGAGCAGGATCGGCCACACCGCGGCAAAGGCCAGCAGGAAATAGATCGGCACATCGCCAACGCCAAACACCATGATTGCAATCGGCATCCAGGATAATGGCGAAGTCATGCGCAGGAACTGGAATGCGGGCGAGGTGGAATCCTCGAACCGGCGTGAGGCGCCGACCAGAACGCCCAGCGGTGCGCCAATTGCAAATGCAATAGCCAGACCGACGAGCACGCGCTTCAGGCTGACAGCGATATGCACCCAGATATCGGGGGCCAGCAGCAGATCCCACAGCACCGGCAGGGCTACGGCCGGCGAGAATTTATAGGCAAAGCTGCCTTTGTCGGCAAATGCCCCCGTGCTCAGCCACCACAGCAGCAGCAGCGCCAGCAACCCCGATGTGCCGAGCACCGCGCTGCGCAGCAAGCGCCGGCGCGGCGCCGGTGCAAGCGCCGGCGCAGCTTGCTCTGTTGCCGTTGCAACCGAACCGGGACCATAGTCCATGACCTTCACGGTTGCAGTTCCTCGGTGCGGGTCAGGGCAGACGGGAAGCCAAAGGCTGGCAGTCCGCCGACTTCATCGAGCGCCTTGCGCACGAAGCGGTCATCGACCAGATCGCGCGCCACCATGGCCGGATCGAGATCGTTCAGAAACTGATTGTCGCCTTCCACTTTGGTCTGGCGCAACAGCCGGACCAGTTCCTCGGTATAGCTGGGATAAGGGTAGGGCTGAAAGGCGATGCGCGATTCCTGCCATTCCGGATGGCGGATGGCACCGCTGGCTTCATATTCGGCAATCAGTTCAGCGGAGGGGTGCAGCACGCGCGCCAGCACTTCGGCGCTGTGCGGCGTGTATTTTTCCGCGCCGTCGACCGACAGCAATTGCGCGGCTTCGTCGCGATGTTCGTGCAGCCACAATTCGGCCTTGACCACGGCGTTCACCAGTTTCTGGGTCCATTCCGGCCGGCCGTCGATATCCTTTTCCTTCAGAATGACCTGACAGCAGGCGTGGCTGCGCCACACATCACCGGTGAAGCGCAGCACCCGGCCGGCACCGGCGACTTCGGCCAGGGCGTTGAACGGCTCGGCGACGATGAAGCCGGCCACCTGACCGGACGCCAGCGCCGGAACCATATCGGCCGGCGCCATGACGATCAGGCTGACCTGATTGGCGGCGATGCTGCTGCCGGCACGGGTGACTGCCTCCAGCCCATTCGCACGCAGCAATTCCTGCAGCACCATGTTGTGGATGGAATACCAGTGCGGAATGGCAACGGTCTTGCCGCCGAGATCGGACAGGGACTGGATATTATTGGCAACGGTCAGGCTGGAACCATCCATGTGATTCCAGGCCACCACTTTGGCTGGCGTGCCGCTGGCATAACGCGCCCAGATGGCGACCGGCGACAGCAGGTGAACGACATCCACCTGCCCGGCCAGAAAGGCTTCGACCAGTTGCGACCAGCCACGAAACATGACCGGCTTGACCGCTTCCAGCCCTTCGGCGGCGAACAGGCCCTTGCCATGCGCGACCAGCAAAGGCGCGGCATCGGTGATCGGCAGATAGCCGACGCGAACCTGCGCATTGTTGTTGTCGGCGGATTTGGCGCAGGCGCCCAGCAGCGACAATGCGCCCGGCATGGCAAGTGCCGCGGAAAAGCGCAGGAAATCCTTTCTGGAGATCCGGAAATCCGATCCTGTGCGGGGTGGGGCGTTCATGTCGGCACTTCCGTCTTCAATGCAGCCGGACGGTGTTGTGCAGGGCTGCGACAATTTCGATTCGAATCCGGCCAAGCTCGGCAATGAAATCCTGTCTTGGGCGCGGCAGGTCGATTTCCCAGCAGCCGATTTCCGTGGCAGGCGCGCCGCCCAGAAGCAGGATCTTGTCGGACACCAGCAGTGCTTCGTCGATGTCATGGGTGACGAGGACGGCGGCGGTGCGATAGCGCTGCACCACACCAATCAGCAATTGCTGCATTTCGGCGCGGGTAATTTCGTCGAGCGCGCCAAAAGGCTCATCCAGAAGCAGGACTTCGGGCTTGCGCACGAGACAGCGGGCCAGTGCGGCGCGCTGCGCCATGCCGCCCGACAAGGCCGAGGGCCGCAAATGGCGGGCGTGCGACAGCCCCACATCCGCAATGGCTTCGGTGACCCGTGCATCGATTTCGGCGCGGCTGATGCGCGGCTGGTGGCGAAAGCGCAGGCCAAAGGCGATATTATGTTCCACATCGAGCCAGGGCAGCAGGCCGGGGTTCTGGAACGCAATCGCAAGCCTTGGGTGCACACCGGAAATCCGCCGTCCAGCGGTTTCGACGGTGCCGCCGTCAGGTTGTTGCAACCCGGCCAGAACCCGCAGCAGGCTCGATTTGCCAACGCCGCTGGGGCCGAGGACGGTGACGATTTCCCCGGCCGCCAGATCGAGGCTGAAATCGCCCAGGACCGGGCGGGCGGATTGCGCATAGCCAAGGCGGATATTGCGCGCCTGCAGCACCGGTGCGGTTGCAGCAAGCTGCATCAGGCAGCCTTGGCCTGATCAATCAGGGCGGCGCGCATTTGCGTCAGGCTGGGTGTCACCAGCGGGATGAAGGCGGCCTCGCGCCAGCGGCGGGCAAAATCCCGGCCCGGCCCCGACAGATAGGCCTTGCCGCCGCTCGCCAGCAGTTCCAGCATGACCGCTTCGGCAACGATTTCGG
>CAZIAA010000189.1:0-3910 GCA_964537365.1 uncultured Sandaracinobacter sp. | reverse complement strand
GCCGCGGGCTGTTCATTCCCAGCTCCGCCGCTGCCGTGGCGCCACGTTCTGCCAGCCGCGCCGCTTCGACACGACCGCCGAGCCGCCGCGATCCGGCGATGAATGTCGACGATGTCATCACTGGCTCGACCCCCGCCACTGCGGCAGCGCCCAGGCCCTCACCACGCCCAGCGCCCACCCCCGCGCCACCGGCACCGGCCGTCGCCAATATTCCCGCCCTGTCCTGGCCGGTCGACGGCCGGGTGATCCTGTCGGGTTTCGGCCCCAAGGCTAGCGGCCGGGTGAATGACGGCATCAACATCAAGGCCGTCGATGGCGCGACGGTGCGCGCGGCAACGGATGGTGAAGTAATCTATGTCGGCGATGCCGTCAGCGGTTTCGGCCTGATGCTGTTGCTGCGTCATCCCGGCGGCGTGGTGACCGCCTATGGCCATTTGAAGGACAGCATTGCCACCCGTGGCGACCGGGTGCAGCGCGGCCAGCCGATCGCGCATGCCGGCACCAGCGGCAAGGCCAGCGAACCGCAATTGCACTTCCAGCTGCGCAGCGGCCGCAAGGCGCTCGACCCGCTGCGCTACCTGCCGGGCTGAAGCGCTACCGCCCCGGACAAATGGCTTCGGTCATGATCGGCACGCGGGTGGTGCTGGCATTGTCGGGCGTCGCCAGAGTCAGATCGATACGCGCCGGCGTGTCCTTCCTGGTGGTCAGGCGCAACAACCGGCAATCATGCGGCGAACAGTCCCGCCGGTACGGATCTTCGGCCGGCGCCACGCCTTCGCCGCTGCGCTGCAATGGCGTAATCTGCACTGCTACGCCCTTGCCCGCCGTCAGTGCCACATCGTCCCAGCCAATGTTGCGACCGCGCAGGGCAATGATGCTGTCGATGCGGGTTGCGCCCGCGCATTGCTGGCTCGGGCGCTTCTGCATCGGAACGCCGCGCACCGGGCCCAGTTCCAGGCTGGCATAACAGTCGCGCCGGGGATTGCGCGGCGCGATTTCGTGCCCGCCGGCGCGGCGGCAGCGATTGGCGCCCGCCAGTTCCTCCAGCGCAAAGCCAGCCGGACAGACCGCGCCCTGCGCCGTCAGTTGCGCGGCAGCATATTCGTCCGGCCCCTGCACTTCCGCCTGCGCGCGCGCTGGCAGTTGGGCGCAATGGCTGGTCGCGGCCAAGGCGCCGCCGGCCAGCATCGCAGCAGCAGCCGCAGCAAACAGACGGAAAACGGCAATGCGCATGGACCCACTCTCCTTTCGGGTTTTCCTGGCCTTGGCTGGCGCTGCACAGCTTTCCAATTCCGCGCCACCCGGCTAGGGGATATCCATGTCCGATACTCTGGAATCCGCCACGCCGCCACCGCCCAGCGACATCAAGCCGGTCAACCTCGTCGAGGAGATGCGCACCTCCTATCTCGACTATGCCATGTCGGTGATCGTCAGCCGGGCCTTGCCGGATGTGCGGGACGGTCTGAAGCCGGTGCACCGGCGCATTCTGTTCGGCAGCCATGAAAACGGCTTCACCAGCAACAAGCCCTATCGCAAATCGGCGCGCATCGTCGGCGACGTGATGGGGAAATACCACCCGCATGGCGATTCCGCCATTTATGATGCGCTGGCCCGCATGGCGCAGGACTGGTCGATGCGGCTGACGCTGATCGACGGTCAGGGCAATTTCGGCAGCATGGACCCGGACCCGCCGGCCGCCATGCGCTACACCGAAGCGCGGCTGTCCAAGGCGGCGGAAACCCTGCTCGACGATCTCGACAAGGATACCGTCGATTTCGTCGACAATTACGACGGCCAGGAACGCGAACCCTCGGTGCTGCCGGCGCGCTTTCCCAATCTGCTGGTGAATGGCGCCGGCGGCATTGCCGTCGGCATGGCGACCAATATCGCGCCGCACAATCTGGGTGAAGTGGTGGATGCCTGCCTCGCATATCTCGACGACCGCGCCCTCACTGCCGAAGAACTGATGCGGTATGTGCCGGCGCCCGATTTCCCGACCGGCGGCCTCATCCTCAACACCAGCGCCATCAAAAGCGCGATGACCACCGGGCGCGGCTCGATCATGCTGCGCAGCCGCCACATCATCGAGGACCGGCGCGGCACAGGCCAGCAGATCGTGCTGACGGAAATCCCCTATCAGGTCGGCAAGGCCGGTCTCGTCGAAAAAATCGCCGAAGCCGTCAAGGACAAGCGCATCGAAGGCGTGTCCGACCTGCGCGACGAATCCAACCGCGAAGGTGTGCGCGTCGTGCTCGAGCTGAAGCGCGACGCCGTTGCCGATGTCGTCCTCAACCAATTGTGGCGGCACACCCCGGCACAGGCGAATTTCGCTGTCAACATGCTGGCGCTCCGGGCCGGCCGGCCGGAACAATTGTCGCTGCGCGATGTCATCGAAGCCTTCATCGGCTTTCGCGAACAGGTCATCAGCCGGCGCTCACGCTATCTGCTGGGCAAGGCACGCGACCGGGCGCATCTGTTGCTGGGCCTCGTCATTGCCGTTTCCAATCTCGATGAAGTGGTGCGCATCATTCGCGGCGCGGCGTCACCCGCAGAGGCGCGTGAAGCGCTGCTGGCACGGCACTGGCCGATTGCCGAAATCGCGCCCTATCTGAAGCTCGTCGATGACAGCGACGCCGGCAGCGACAATGGCGACGGCAATTATCATCTGTCGGATGCGCAGGTGCGCGCCATCCTCGACCTCAGGCTGCACCGGCTGACCGCGCTTGGCCGCGACGAAATCGGCAAGGAACTGGAGGAACTGGCGGGGCGCATTGCCGATCTGCTCGACATTCTCTCCAGCCGGGCGCGGCTGGTCGAAGTGCTGCGCGGCGAACTGGAAGACGTGAAAACACAATTCGCCACCCCGCGCCGCTCGGATATCGTCTTTGCCGATGATGTCGAAGACGAAGATCTGATCGCGCGCGAGGATATGGTGGTGACGGTCACCCATTCGGGCTGGATCAAGCGTGTCGGGCTCGACAGCTATCGCGCCCAGAAGCGCGGCGGCAAGGGCCGGCGCGGCATGGCCACCAAGGAAGAGGATGTCATCACCGAATTGTTCGTCGCCATGACGCATGCCCCGGTGCTGTTCTTCTCCACCTTCGGCAAGGTCTATCGGTTGAAGGTCTGGCGGCTGCCGGAAGGAACGCCACAATCCAAGGGCCGCGCCATGGCCAATCTGTTGCCGCTCGAACCCGGCGAATCCATCCAGACCGTGCTGCCACTCCCTGAAGATCCGGCCGAACTGGCCAATCTGCACCTGATGTTCGCAACCGCAAAAGGCCAGGTGCGGCGCAACAGCATGGATGATTTCGTCAACGTGCCGTCCAATGGCAAGCTTGCCATCCGTTTCGACGAAGGCTCTGGCGACCGTCTGGTAGGCGTCGCTCTGTGTCATGAATCCGAAGACGTTCTGCTGGCGGCGCGTTCCGGCAAGGCCATTCGTTTCGAAAGCACCATGGTGCGCGAATTCCGCAGCCGCACATCGACGGGCGTGCGCGGCATGGATCTGGATGCCGGCGACGAAGTCGTGTCGCTGTCGATCCTGCGCCGCGTCGGCACGACGCGCGACGAACGCGAAGCCTATCTGCGTTCGGCGCCATGGAAATCCGATCCGGCCCCGCGCGAAGGCCTTTCGGAGGCGCGTTTTGCCGAACTCGCCGAAGCCGAGCATTTCATCCTGACCATTACCGAAAACGGCTATGGCAAGCGCAGTTCGGCCTATGAATATCGCCGCACCAATCGCGGCGGCAAGGGCATCATCAACATCGAAACTTCGGAACGCAATGGCAAGGTCGTTGCCAGCTTCCCGGTCGAAGCCGCCGAACAACTGATGCTGGTAACCGATCAGGGCAAGCTGATCCGCATCCCGGTCAGGGGGATCCGCATCGCCGGCCGCGCCACCCAGGGC
>CAZIAA010000188.1:1851-3941 GCA_964537365.1 uncultured Sandaracinobacter sp. | reverse complement strand
ACCGGGCGTGCGGGGCCGAATGCGAGAAGGGCTGCGGATTACCGGCGCCAGCCACCAAGGTCAAGCCCGCTCGGCGGCCGGCAATTGACCCTGACACGGCTTTGCGTGTAAGGGAGCGCACTACTCCTGAACATTCCTGTTCCCAGATAATGAGGCATTGATGGCCCGCGTCACCGTTGAAGACTGCATTGAAATCGTCCCCAACCGCTTTGATCTGGTGCTGATGGCCGGCCAGCGCGCGCGCCAGATTTCCAGCGGCGCCGACCTCATGGTCGATCGCGACAATGACAAGAATCCAGTGGTTGCCCTGCGCGAAATCGCCGAAAAGGAGATTTTACCCAAGGCGCTGGAAGAAAAAATGATCGTCGACCTGCAGAAAGTGCAGATCGATGACGATGATGTGGTGGATGAAGTCGGCTCTCTGGCCAGTTCCGCCGAAGCGCTGCGCATTACGGCCGCCGCCCCGGCGCGCAAATAAGCGCCGGCCCGGCTGCCCGGCCGGCCCCTTCGTTAAGGGCATGAAAAAACCAGCGCGGATTCGCGCTGGTTTTTCTCATGAACAGAGCTCAGGCCGAAAGCATGGTCAGTGGCAGCACGCAGCTCAGCCGGAAGCGGCCGCGCACCTGCTCCATGGCGGCGGCGCGGTCGGCATCATACAGTACCCGCAAGCGATCAACGTCACCCTCGCAGGCCGAAATCGTCACCCCCAAGGCGCCAAGGCTCGCCGCGCGGCGCAGGCTGGCCGGATCCAGCCCGATCCGGGCCTGCCCCAGAATTCGATAATGCACTTCGGCAAGTGCCGCCTGCAGCGTTGCGAAATCCGGCTCTCCGTCCAGCCCGAAGCTATAGGAAAATGCATCCACCTGGTCGGCGACATTGCGCACCAGCTGCTTGATCGCCACATCGTCCAGCTGCGATTGCAACGGAACGCTGACACAGCCCGTCAGCAGCATGGCCGCAATTACTGCAAATATTTTGCCCATTGGTTATCCCCCTATATGTAAAATAACCAATATGGTATATTAATCTATGTGTGTAGGACAGCGGCCAGACTCAGCGCGGTTTGCCGTCCTGCCGATACCAGCGGTCAGCCGCCCTGCTGGCGCCAGCCGCCGGCCTCTGTCTGCTGCCAATAGCTGCACCGCGCGGCCGGATTATCCACCAGCGCGCGCCAGTCCTGCCGGGCCTGCACCAGCCCCGGCGTTTCCGCTTCAAACAGGTTCAACACGCGCTGAAAATCGGTGAAATTTTGCGGCACCGGCCGCGCCAGCAGCATCAACAGCCGGGCACCATTGCCCGCCGGCACGGCCAGATCCGGATCCAGCAGAATCGGTTGCGCCAGATCTTCCAGCGCCCCCGTCAGCGCGTGCGGCAGAAAGCTTGCATCAGCATAGGTCCATAATAGCTGATCAAGTTCTGCCAATAATGCTGCATCGCCGGCAATCAGCAGGCGCTGGCCGCTGGCATGGGCTTTTTCCGCCAGCCGCACCGCCACCTCCAGCAGCGGCGTGCGGGTGCAATGGTAAAAGCCGATGTCGACGGCCAAACCCGCTCAGCCTTCCAGAATATCCGCGACCAGCCGGTCCACCAGCCGCACACCATAACCCGTCGCGCCCTTGTCGTGCAGGGCGCCGGCTTCGGTGCGCCAGACCGTGCCGGCAATATCCAGATGCGCCCAGGTCGTTCCAGGCTCGACAAAGCGTTGCAGGAACTGCGCAGCAGTCACCGAACCGCCTTCACGGCCGCCGATATTCTTCATGTCGGCAATGGGCGATTTCAGCATGCGGTCATAATAGCCGCCGATTTCCGACAAAGGCTGCCGCCAGACCAGATCATCCACCGCCTTGCCGGCGGCATCCAGCTGCGTCCATAATTCGTCAGACGCCGTGAACACCCCGGCATAAAGATGCGCCAGGCTGATGATGATGGCGCCCGTCAATGTGGCGAAATCGAGCATCCGTTTCGGGCGATAGGTCCGCTGCGTCCAGGTCAGGCAATCGCTCAGCACCAGCCGACCTTCGGCATCGGTGTTCAATACTTCGATGGTCTGCCCGGACAGGCCGGTCACGATATCGCCGGGGCGCTGGGCA
>CAZIAA010000188.1:0-1841 GCA_964537365.1 uncultured Sandaracinobacter sp. | reverse complement strand
CTCGAACAGGGCGCAGCCGCGGATCGCCGCCTGGGCCGACAGGACATCCTGCTCGTTGACCGCCACATCCCGCTCGTTTTCCGAAATCAGTCCGCGGGCAAACAGGTCGGTGACCCTCTTCGCCTGCCGCCCGGCCAGCGTCACCATGGCGCCTACCACGGCGGCGGCACCGCCCATGTCGAACTTCATGTCCCACATGCCGGCACCGGGTTTCAGCGAAATGCCACCGGTATCAAAGGTGACACCCTTGCCGACCAGGGCCAGATCGGGCGCGCCCGTGGCCTGATTGCCATTCCATTCCAGCGCAATCAGCCGCGCCGGCCGCACCGAGCCCTGCGCCACGCCCAGCAGCGCACCCGCCCCCAGTTCGCCCAGCTGCTTTTCATCGAGCACGGTCAGCTTCAGGCCGAGCGGCTCAGTCTTTGCCCGCACCCGTTCGACAAAGCTTTCCGGGTAAAGCACATTCGCCGGTTCGCTGACCAGTTCGCGCGTCAGCGCCACGCCATCGGCGACTTTCCCCAGCCGTTCAAGCAGCGGCCGGGCCGAATCGCCAACGCCCGCCAGCACCAGCCGCGCCAGCTTCGGCCGCTCTTCGTCTTTCAATTTGGTATGGTAACTGTCGATACGCCAGCTGCGCAATTGCAGGCCATGGGCAAAATGCGCCGCTGCGACTCCGGCTTCGACGGCAAGCCCGGACAGGCCGCCGAAATCCGCCTGCACATCCGTTTCCAGCAACAGCAGCTTGGCCGCGACCTTGCCGCCCAGATCCTCGAACACCCGCGCATCGGCCTTGGCGGGGTCGCCCATGCCAACCACCAGCAGGCGCGATGCAGCAACCCCGGCGGGCGCCAGAATTTCCACCAGCTTGCCCTTCTTGCCAGTGAAATCGACATGCTGCAGCGCGCGGCCAAGCTGGCCCGCGCTGGCAGCATCGACGGCTTTCGCCCCTTCGCTCAACACCCGGCCATCGGCGACAAAGACAACCCGTGCGCCAGCCGCCTGCAAATTCCGTTCGCTCTGCAATTCCACATTGATCATCGACGAGGCCTCTCAAATCGCTCAAATTCACACTCGGCAACCCTCTAGGGCAGAACTGTCGATTCTGCCAAAATCCGGAAGCGTTGCCGTTGCCCCTGCAATGCACCTTGGCGGCGCGGCTGACCATGTCTAAGTTGCCCGCATGCCCTGCGTTCAACTGACAGACCGCGCCATTTTGCGCCTATCCGGCGCCGATACCCGGCCATTCCTGCAGGATCTGCTGACGCAAGACATGACTCTGCTGGCGGATTCGCAGCCGCTCTATGCCGGCCTGCTCTCGGCTCAGGGCAAGGCTCTGTTCCAGCTGTTCCTGTTTGCCGATGGCGCCGATGTGCTGCTGGATGTGGTCGCGACCGCTCTCCCGGCGCTGCAGCAACGGTTGCTGATGTTCCGCTTGCGACGCGCTGTCGAAATCGCGGCAGAGCCTGAACTCAAGGTCTGGCAGCAATGGCAAGTGACATCGGCGCATCCGGCCGATCCGCGCCTGCCCGAGGCCGGGCAACGCTTCGTTGCAGCCGCGGACGCGGCCACAGCCACGGCGACTCTTGCCGACTGGCACGCCCACCGCCTGGCGCTCGGCCTGCCGGATGCCGACGAAATCGGCACGGATGATCTGCTCTGGCTGGAAAGCAATGCGCGCGAACTGAATGGCGTGAGCTTCACCAAGGGCTGCTATCCGGGGCAGGAAAACACCGCCCGCATGCACCACCGCGACCGGCTGCGCAAAAGGCTGTTGCCGTTACGGGTGCCACAAGCCTTCGCCATTGGCAGCAAAGTGTACGCCAATGGCCGCAATATCGGGG
>CAZIAA010000187.1:0-3943 GCA_964537365.1 uncultured Sandaracinobacter sp. | reverse complement strand
AACCGCGCTGCCGGACAGCGCCGCCGCCAGCGCCTGCAATGCTTCCGCGCGTGTCCCTGACAAGGCCAGCCGCGCGCCCTGCTGGTGCAGGGTGCGGGCAATGGCGCCGCCAATGCCGCCGGTCGCGCCCGTCACCAGCGCCGTGCGTCCATTCAGATCAAACATTCAACCACCCCCTTCGCTGGTGCAAAAACTGTCCGGACATGCTCAGATCGCTTTCAGCAATGCGTCGATATCATCCGGTGTCTGCACGGCGATATTGTCGATTTCAGGAACGATCCGCTTCACCATCGGCCCCAGCACCTTGCCGCCCAGTTCCACCATTCGCGTCACCCCCGCCGCCGCCATGGCGAGAACGGATTCGCGCCAGCGTACGGTGTCGGTGACCTGCTGCACCAGCAATGCGCGGATTTCCGCCGGCGCCGACACTGCGGCGGCGGTCACATTGGCGTAAACCGGCACCACGGGGGCAGCGATGGCGGCTTCCGCCAATGCCTGCGCCATGGCGTCGGCCGCCGGCTGCATCAGGCTGCAGTGAAAGGGCGCCGACACCGGCAGCAGAATCGACCGCCGCGCGCCGCGCGCCTTGGCCAGTTCGACCGCCCGCGCCACCGCTGCCTGATGCCCGGAGACGACCACCTGCCCCGGTGCATTGTCATTGGCAATGGCGCAGACCTGATCCCCGGCTGCTTCGGCGGCGATTTCCCGCACCACCTCGATCTCGAGCGCCAGCACCGCTGCCATCGCCCCTTCGCCGGGGGCAACGGCCGCCTGCATGGCATCGCCGCGCCGGCGCAGCAGCCGGGCGGTGTCCGCCAGCGAAAATGCGCCAGCCGCCGCCAGCGCCGAATATTCGCCCAGGCTGTGCCCGGCGACAAACACCGCCTTGTCGGCCAGACGCACTCCCGCTTCCCGTTCCAGCAGGCGCTGGATGGCGAGACTGAGCGCCATGATCGCCGGCTGCGCATTCGCCGTCAAAGTCAGTTCATCGTCCGGGCCATCGAACATCAGACGCGACAGATGCTGTCCGAGCACATCATCGACTTCCTGAAAGACCGCCCGAGCGTTGGGACTGGCTTCGGTGAACGCCTTTCCCATGCCGATCTTCTGGCTGCCCTGGCCGGGGAAAATAAATGCTGTGCTCAAGAAAACCTCCGCCTGAACTGCTGGCCGAATTGCACCGGCCCGGGCAAGGCCATAACCGGCTTTGGCCAGTTTTGGAATCACCCGTTGCAGATTTTTGCCCGAACAAAAGCGGCGAAAACAATCGCGGATCAGCGGCAGTCCGAGCCTGGGCTGCGGCGGATTTCAGGGTACGCAGGGGGAATTTTCCCTTTTCAGCCGTTGCAAGTCTATCTATGATAAACTGCGCAGGGGTTGCTTGCAGATAAACGGTTCCCGAACCAGTTGTTCATTTTCCCGCCAGCCCCGACAGGGCATAAGGATGGCGATTGCAAAGATTACGCGTGGAGGAAAATTACCAATGAAAGTGGCTTTGAAACTTTCTGTTGTTCTTTCTTTGGGGGCAGCTGTCGCGCTGCCACTGACGGTCGCCGGGCCATTGTCGGGCGCGGTTCAGGCTCAGGCCCTGTCCGCTGCCGTCGGCAAGCCGCTGCAAGCGGCTGCCAGCGCCGCCAAAGCGAACAATCTGTCTGCCGCGCAGAGGCATGTCGACGAAGCGCGCGCGGCAGCCAAGACCGCAAATGAGCGTCAGAAGGTCGGCGAAATGGCCGCCTTTGTGCACACACGTGCCGGCCGTTATGCCCAGGCCGCTGCCGAACTCGAACGCGTTGGCGCTCCGGCCAGCCAGATCGCGCCGCTGTATTATCAGGCCCGCCAATACGACAAGGCCATTGCCGCCGCGCAGAAGTCCGGACAGACGACCATCATCGCCCAGTCCTATCTGATGCAGGGCAAGACCGCGGATGCAGTCCGCATCTACAAGCAGATGCTGGCCAAGAGCCCGAACAATACCCAGTTGCTGCAGAACCTTGCCGGAGCGCAGTTCAAGATGGGCGACAAAAAGGCCTATCTCGACACCACGACCAAGCTGATCCAGCTCGACCCCACGCCGGAACGCTGGAAGGCATTGCTGGTGGACGCCAAATCGCAGCCGCTTTCGCCCAGTTCCAAGCTCGGCCTCTATCATCTGATGCGGCAGACCGGCAATCTGAACAATCCGAATGACGTGCAGGACTTCGCCAAGGTGGCGATCGTCTCCGGCCAGTCGGGGGTGGCGTCCGAGGTCGTTGAAAAGGCCATTGCCGATGGCGTGGTGCCACAGGATGATTCGATGCTGAGCCGGATCATCGACGCCGCCAACAAGCGTCAGGCCGCCGCCATTGCAACCGCAGCCAAGGAAGCGCAATCGCCCTCGACGGCGCTGACCGCTGGCAATGCCTATCTGGGCGCCGGCAAATATTCCGAAGCCATTGCAGCCTTCACCACGGCGGAAAAAGGCCCGAAGCCGTCCGAAGCAGCCTTGTTCAAGGGCATTGCCCAGTTGCGTAATGGCAATGCCGCGGCTGCGAAGAGCAGCTTTGCAACCGTTGCCGGCAGCGACGATTCGCTGTCCGAAGTCGGCGGCCTGTGGCAGCTTTACGCTTCCACCAGAGGCTGAACTTCCAACAGAAGTTCCAGCCATGGAACAATATGGCCGCCCGGCGTTATCCGGGCGGCCATTTTCGTTCCTGCCGGAAAAGCCCGTTTCAGCCCGGCAGGGCAATCAGGCTCAGCTGGCGGCCGTAATCCGCTTCGCCAGCGAGACTGCTGCGGCGATAGCTGAAAAAGCGCTGGCTGTCGGCCTTGGTGTCGACGCCCAGCGCTTCGGCCCGTCCCAGCCCCGCGACCGCCAGACGGCCAAGGCAATAGCCTTCCAGATCGAACAGCGCATGGCCCGGGCGGGCATCGGTGAAATATGCGCCATAATCGGGGTCGGCGGCTTCGAACCGCGCCCGGAAGGAATCATCCACTTCATAGGACCGCCGGCCGATGCAGGGACCGACCGCCGCCGTGATCCGCCCGCGCGCTGCGCCCAGCCGCTCCATCGCATCGACGGTGGCGGCAATGACACCGGCCAGTGCCCCGCGCCAGCCGGCATGGGCGGCGGCAATTACGCCAGCCTCGGCATCCTCCAGAAGCACTGGCGCGCAATCCGCAGTCAGGATCCCCAGCGCCAGCCCGGGCCGGTTGCTGACGAGGGCATCGGCTTCGGGGCGGGCGTCCTGGTTCCATTCCGCGGCTTCGACGACCCGCGCGCTGTGCACCTGATACACCGTTGCCAGATGCACATCGGCCCCGCCGGGCAGCGCTGCAAGCAAACCGCGCCGGCGGTTTTCCCGCACATTTTCCGCCCGGTCCGATGATCCAAAACCCATATTCAGGCTGTGCAGCACCCCGTCCGACACCCCGCCGGTGCGGCCGAGAAAACCATGCGGACTGACAAGCAGGCCAGCGCGCAGACAGGTCACCGTCATGCCTGCCACCTCAAGGCCGGAGCGGCAGCAGGCAGAGTGAAAAGCATGGCGAGCCGATGACGCACCGGACTATTTATGACTCTGGCGCAGACGCATCTTGTCGATCTTGCCAGAGCCCAGCTTCGGCAGGGGTTCGGCCGTCAGCCACAATTTCGCTGGCACCTTGAAGGATTCCAGCCGTTCGGCAACGGATTGCCGCAGCGAATCCGCATCCAGATCCGCGCCATCGACCGGGTGCACCACAGCGGCAACGACCTCGCCCAGCCGCGCATCGGGCAGGCCGAATACCGCAACCTCGGCCACGCCCGGATCGGCATAAATGGCGGCTTCCACTTCGACGGCGGAAATATTCTCGCCGCCACGAATGATGATGTCCTTCTTGCGGCCGACGATGAACAGATAGCCGGCATCATCCACCCGCCCGAGGTCGCCGGTGCGAAACCAGCCATCCCGGGTGAAGGCTTCGG
>CAZIAA010000186.1:0-3943 GCA_964537365.1 uncultured Sandaracinobacter sp. | reverse complement strand
CGCATTCGGCGCTGAAGGTCGACGGCAAGCGCGCCTATGCCCGCGCCCGCGCCGGCGAAGATGTGCAATTGCCGCCGCGCGCCATCACCATCCACGGCCTGAAATTGCTGGACTGCGACGGCGACTCCGCCACATTCGAAGTGCATTGTTCCAAAGGCACCTATATCCGCAGCCTGGCGCGCGACATTGCCCGCGCGCTCGACAGCCGCGGCCATGTCCGCATGCTGCAGCGCAGCACCGCCGGCGCTTTTACCCTTGATGACGCAATGGCGCTGGACAAATGCCTGCAACTCCTGCATGGGGCACGGCCTCAACAGGCCCTTTTGCCACTGACTGCCGGACTGGACGACATCCCGGTCATCGCAGTCGACCCCGCCTCTGCACTTGCCCTCCAAAGAGGACAGCGCATCGGCGGTCCCGACGTGAAAACTGGTCAATATATCGCCACCTGCGGGTCTGTTCCGGTGGCATTGGTCAGGATTGCGGACAACGACATGCAGGTCGTGCGGGGCTTCAACTTCGATTAGAGGAGACAAATGATGTCGATCACAGCCGAGCGCAAATCCGCGCTGATTGCCGACAATGCCCGCAACGAAGGCGACACCGGCAGCCCGGAAGTCCAGGTCGCGATCCTGACCGAACGGATCCAGAATCTGACCGAACATTTCAAGACCCACGCCAAGGATAACCACTCGCGTCGCGGCCTGCTGATGCTGGTCAACAAGCGCCGTTCGCTGCTGGATTATCTGAAGCGCAAGGATCAGGCGCGCTATCAGGCGCTGATCGCCAAGCTGGGCATCCGCAAGTAATGATTTTCAAAGGGCGGCGGATATTCGATCAGTCACCCTTTGCAATCGCGCCGCGCCCCGCGGCCGAAAACCGGGGCAGTTGCGGCAAGGGTTCCGATTTCGCGGAAACCGGCCGCTTTTGAGGCATAAGCGCCTCATGTTGGAAACGCCTCTGGCCGCAAGATCATGTCAGAGGCATGGAGAGTCATCTGATGTTTGATATTGCCAGAGAAGAAATCGAATGGGGCGGGCGCAAGCTCATCCTGGAAACCGGCCGCATTGCCCGTCAGGCAGACGGCGCGGTGCTGGCCACTTATGGCGAAACCGTCGTTCTGTGCGCCGTCACAGCAGCGAAATCGGTGCGCGAAGGGCAGGATTTTTTCCCGCTCACCGTGCATTATCAGGAAAAATATTCCGCCGCCGGGCGCATCCCGGGCGGGTTTTTCCGCCGCGAACGCGGTGCGACCGAACATGAAACGCTGACCAGCCGGCTGATCGATCGCCCGATCCGGCCGCTGTTCCCCGAAGGCTTTTACAATGAAATCAATGTAATCGCCCAGGTCCTCAGCTATGACAATGAAAATGAAGCCGATATCGTTGCAATGATCGCAGCGTCCGCGGCGCTGACCATTTCCGGCGTGCCGTTTCTGGGCCCGATCGGTGGCGCCCGGGTCGGCTTTCAGGACGGCGAATATCAGCTGAACCCGTCCAAGGATCAACTGGCGGAAGGCCGGCTCGATCTGGTGGTGGCCGGCACGGCTGATGCCGTGATGATGGTCGAATCGGAGGCGCATGAGCTTTCCGAAGAGGAAATGCTGGGCGCGGTGATGTTCGCGCACAAGTCCGTCCAGCCGGTCATCGGCGCCATCATTGCGCTGGCAGAAAAAGCCGCCAAGGCACCGTGGGAACTGGCCACAACCGATAACAGCGCCATGCTGACGCAAATTCGCGATGCCGCCGGCGCCGATGTCGATGCCGCCTATCGAATCGTCGACAAGGCCGCGCGCCGCGATGCCGTCGACGCCGCCAAGGCCAAGGCGCTGGCGCTGTTTGCAGACGCCGATGGCGCCAGCCAGATGCAGGCGCAAAAGCTGTTCAAGAAACTGGAAGCCGACATCGTGCGCGGCGCCATTCTGAAGGATGGCCACCGTATCGACGGGCGCAGCACCACCCAGGTGCGGCCGATCGTGGCTGAAGTCGGGCTGTTGCCGCGCACCCATGGTTCGGCGCTGTTCACCCGCGGCGAAACCCAGGCGATCGTGACGACCACGCTTGGTACTGCGGATTCCGAACAGCTGATCGACGGTCTAGGCGGCGTGCGCTATGAACATTTCCTGCTGCACTACAACTTCCCGCCCTATTCGGTCGGCGAAGTGGGGCGCTTTGGCGCACCGGGGCGGCGTGAAGTCGGCCATGGCAAGCTTGCCTGGCGCGCCATTCATCCGATGCTGCCCAGCAAGGAAGAATTCCCCTACACCATCCGGGTGCTGTCCGACATCACTGAATCCAATGGTTCATCGTCGATGGCGACTGTCTGCGGCTCGTCGCTGGCGCTGATGGATGCCGGGGTGCCGATCAAGAAACCCGTGGCCGGCATTGCCATGGGGCTCATCCTCGAAGGCCAGGATTACGCCATCCTGACCGACATTCTGGGAGATGAAGACCATCTGGGCGACATGGATTTCAAGGTCGCCGGCACCGAGGACGGAATCACTTCGCTGCAGATGGACATCAAGATCGCCGGCATCACCGAGGACATCATGCGCCATGCTCTTGCGCAGGCGAAGGACGGTCGCGCCCATATCCTCGGTGAAATGGCCAGAGCGCTGACCGAAACCCGTACTGCCATTTCCGAACATGCCCCGCGCATTGAAACGCTGAGCGTGCCGAAGGACAAGATCCGCGACATCATCGGCACCGGCGGCAAGGTCATCCGCGAAATCGTTGCGACGACCGGCGCCAAGGTCGATATCGATGACGATGGCACGGTGAAGATCGCCTCTGCCGATGGCGCTGCGATCGAAGCCGCGCGGGCCTGGATTCAGGGCATCATTGCCGAACCCGAAGTCGGCAAGATCTATGACGGCAAAGTGGTCGGGCTTGCCGATTTCGGCGCTTTCGTGAACTTCCTCGGGCCGAAGGACGGGCTGGTTCACATTTCCGAAATCCGCAACGAACGCGTCGGCAAGGTCAGCGACGTGCTGGCCGAAGGCGCGGATGTGAAAGTGAAAGTGATCGGCGTCGACGATCGCGGCAAGATCAAGCTGTCGATGCGCCTTGTCGATCAGGAAAGCGGCGAAGAGCTGGAAGACACCCGCCCGCCGCGCGAGCCGCGCGAACACCGCAGCGGCGGTGACCGCGACCGCAACAACCGCCGCGGCGGCAATGGCGGACGTGGCGGCCGGCATTCCGGCCCCCGCCACGAGCGCAAGGATGACAATGGTGTGGAACCGCAAGGTGGCAGCGAACTGCCGGCCTTTCTGACCGGTGACGAGGATTAAGGCCTGGCGCCGAAATCCCGCGAGAAGTGGAAGGGGGAGCCGCAAGGCTCCCCCTTTTTCATTGCCGCAAGCGCATCCGCCTCACCCCCGTTTGCGCGCCGACACCAGCCACCAGGCCGCCGGCATCTCCGCCCCGGCCGCCGTCAGATATTGCGCAAAAAGCATTTCCAGATCGCGGTGCAGTTGTCGACGTTCTTCCGCTGCCAGAGGCGCCACCAGATCGCCATAAGCCATGGACTGCAACATGGTTTCGGCAATCTGCGCCGCGGTTGCACCGGGGCCGCCCAGCCGCATCGGCTCATCTATCAACTGGCGGCTGTAATCGACAAAGCCGCCGCCCAGCACGGCGGCATCGAGAAATTCCGGATCGGCCAGCTGAAACTGTCCGGGCGCGCGTGGGTCCGGTGTCGGCAATTCCACATAGCGCGCCATGATCTCGCGCACTTCCGCCACCCAGAGATTGCGCCGTGGATCGGCCCAGGCGGCGAAATCCAGCCGCCCGCCGGCCTTCAACAAAGACGCCAGATGGCGAAAGCCCGCCGGCGGATCGGCAAAGAACATCACGCCAAAGCGCGATATCAGCCGGTCGAACGGTGCGCCGGGCGGGGTGGTGCTGGCGGCATCACCCGGCACGAAGCGCAATTGCGGATAGTC
>CAZIAA010000185.1:0-4034 GCA_964537365.1 uncultured Sandaracinobacter sp. | reverse complement strand
GGCGTCAGCCTCGAACAGGCAATCGACTGGCTGCGCCCCAATCTGGAGGCAGGCGTCGATGCAAAACAGGCGCGTGTGGAAGCGGCCTGATCCGGCTTAGAGGGCACGTTCGGGGTTGCTGCGGGTCCAGCGCCAGAATGGCTGCCCGGTCTGTTGCCCGCGCAGATGTTTGTCGACCACGTCGATGACAGCGCGGGTGACTGTTGGCAGATCGAGTTCGCGGCATTCCTCCAGCGTGAACCAGGCCACATCCGCCAGTTCGCGGCTGTCGGCGGCGTCGAGGGAATGCAATGCGCTGGCGTCCGCCATCAGAAAACGCGCATCGAAGCGCTTGGGCGATGCCGGCGGCGTGATCGCCCGGGCAATATAGGACAATGCCCCGAGATTGCCGGTAATGCCGTCATCACCATGGGCGCCCAGCACCAGACCGGTTTCCTCAAAGGTCTCCCGAATGGCGGTCCGCGCCAGCGCCCGCGCCAGCCGCTGGCCGTTCTGTCGTTGCAGCCGCGCTGTCGCTGCCAGATCCTGCGCGACTCGGGGGCGCAGATCGGACGCATCGACACCATGATAATCGGCGCGATCAATGCGACCGCCCGGAAACACCCATTTGCTGGGCATGAAATCATGCTGCCTGGCGCGGCAGCCCATCAATATGCGCGGCTTGCTGCTATCGCGGCGAATCAGGACAAGGGTGGCGGCGTCTCGGGGGCGAATGATAGACATGGTGCGCAGACCCTAGGCAAGATTGCAGCGATAGCCAAGCACCACCCGGCTGCGCATTGCCGTGTTCCGGACAAAGCCTTAAGGCCAGAGCGGTCATGACAATTTATCTTTATGAAGGCGATCTGCCGGGCGACGTGTTTCAGCCCGGCGCCGCCATTGCAGTCGATACCGAAACCATGGGGCTGAATCCGCACCGCGACCGGCTGTGTCTGGTGCAGATGTCGGATGGCTGTGGGGATGAACATCTGGTGCAGTTGAACGGCCAATATGCCGCGCCCAATCTGCGCCGCATATTGGCCGACCAGTCGCGACTGAAACTCTATCATTTCGCGCGCTTCGATCTGGCCCTCATTCGCCAGTATCTGCAGGTCGTCGCGGCGCCGGTGTATTGCACCAAGATCGCCAGCCGGCTGATCCGCACCTATACCGACCGCCACGGCCTGAAGGAATTATGCCGGGAACTGCTTGGCGTGGACATTTCAAAGCAACAGCAATCCAGCGACTGGGGCGCGCGGGTGCTGAATGATGCGCAGAAGGAATATGCCGCCAGCGACGTGCGCTATCTGCACCGGCTGAAAACCGTGCTCGATGAACGTCTGCGGCGGGAAGGGCGCATGGAAATGGCGCAAGCCTGTTTCGATTTTCTGCCCTGGCGTGCCGAGCTCGATCTTGCCGGCTGGCCGGAAATCGACATTTTTGCGCATATCTGAAAGAGCCGCCATGTCCCAGAAAGCGCGCCGCCAGCGCGACAGACGCAGACGTTCCATGCTCCCGGGGGGCGCCCGGGATAGTTTTGTACGGGCGGCAAAGATCGGTTTTCCGGCGGCATCCGCCATATTGTTCGTGGTGCTGATTGCATTGCCGCTGTCGGCCTCGCAGGAATTCAGTTTTCTGTTGTCCAAGGACAGCACGGCGCGCGCCGGGGAACGCATGCAGACCAAGGAAGCGGTCTATCGCGGCGAAACCAGCAAGGGCGATCCGTTCCGGATTGCGGCACGCTCAGGCGTGCAGAAAACCAGCAGCGTGCCGGTGGTGGTGTTGCAGGGACTGTCGGCCCGGATCGATCAGCAGCAAGGCACGGCCACGGTGTTCGCGCCGCAGGGCGAATATTTCATCAACCGCAACCAGATCGTCGTGAACGGGCCGATCATTGCACGTTCGGATTCCGGCTACAGCCTCGATGGCAAGGAAATCCGCATTGATATCGACAAACGGCAGGTGGTGACCGACCAGCCGGTCAGCGGCACATTGCCCATTGGCGAATTTCAGGCGCAGAATTTCACTGCCGACATCATGGGCCACAAGGTCAGCATGACGGACGGCGTGAAACTTCGTATCCATCCCAACTCCAGCCGGACATCACTGCAATGATTCGACTAACCCCGACAACGATATTGAGCGCATTTCTGCTGGCCGGCGCCGCCATCGGCTTTCCGGCGCTGGCGCAGGGCCTCACCACATCGGCGCTGAAAGGGCTGGACAGCAATTCGCCAATCGATGTCGACGCCGACAGCATAGATGTCCTCGATCAACAGAATCAGGCGATATTTCGCGGCCATGTCATGGTCCGGCAGAATGAGCTGTCGATGCAGGCGAACCGGGTGACGGTTTCCTATACGCGCAGCAAGGATAACGCGCCGGAAGTCCAGCGACTGAACGCCGACGGGCAGGTGCGTCTGCAGACACCCACGGAAAACGCCACCGCCCGCTATGGCATTTATGATGTCGAAAAGCGGCTGCTGACCTTGATCGGCGATGTCGTCCTCATCCAGGGCACGACCCGGGTGCAGGGCAACCGTCTGGTGATCAACCTGACGAGCGGGCGTTCCACATTGGATGGCAGCACTTCCGCTGGCGGCCAGACTGGCAACCGTGTGAGCGGCCGCTTCGCCGTGCCCGACCGGTCGCAATAACGACAATCAGGCCGGGCAGGGAACTGCCACGGGGATGGCGGTGCCGAGATAATTGACCGCCTTGTTGTCGGACAGGAAAAAACCCCGCCCCGGCGACCAGTCCAGCCCGCGCCAATTGTCGGTCTGAAGGCCCGCCGCCGTCAGGAAATGGTCGAGTTCCGCCGGCGTGAGCAGCTGATTCCAGTCATGGCCACCGTCCGGAATCAGCTTCAGCAACCATTCCGCGCCAACGATCAGCGCCAGCCAGCTGCGCGCGCTGCGGTTCGGGGTAGAGAATATCAGCAATCCGCCGGGCTTCAGCATGCGCCGGATGGATTGCAGAAATGCTGGTATATCCGCCACATGCTCGATGACTTCGAGACAAGTGATGAAATCATAATGCGCTTCACGCTCGGCCGCGAACGGCACGACATCGCCGGCGGTATAGCGAATGGACAGCCCCTGTGCCATTGCATGCGCGCGCGCCACTTCGATCACTTTTTCGCCGGCATCCAGCCCTTCGACGCTGGCGCCCATGCGCGCCAGCGGCTCGGTCACCAGACCACCGCCACAGCCGATATCGAGCGCGGCCAAACCCGCCAGCGCCTGCCGATCCCGCGGGTTCAAGCCGAAATGCCGTTCCAGAACTTCGCGAATATAACGCAGGCGCACCGGATTGATCCGGTGCAACAGTTTTGACCGGCCGTCCGGATCCCACCAATCGGACGCAAGCTCTCCGAACAGGGCAACCGAGGCCGCAGCAGAAGTCCCCGCGCTGGCCGCGGACGGCTGGTCCGGGGCAGGGGGGATGGTTTGTTCAGCAGTCTGTTTCGTCACACCGGGGATTTTAGCCCGTAGCGCGCCAGCCGTCGACCATCTTCGCGTCGGCCGTCTTCGACGCTGCATCCGCATTCTGCAATTCCGCCGGCATCTGGCGCCAGCCGCCCGGAGTGAGCATTTCCAGCGGCGCAAAGCAGCGCTTGTAATCCATATGCGCCGAACCCTTGACCCAATACCCCAGATAGACATTGCGCAGGCCGGCTTCGGCAGCGCGCCGGATATGGTCAAGGATCATATGCGTGCCCAGACTTGGGCGCGCATCCGGTCCGGTGTCGTAAAAGCTGTAGACCATCGACAGCCCGTCCGACTGCTTGTCGGTCAGACAGGCGCCGACCAGCTTGCCCGGGCCGCCATCGGCGTCCGGCTCGCGATATTCGATCACCATGGTGTCGACTGGCGAGGTCTCGATCATCTCGGCAAAGTCATAGGCGTCCATGCCAGCCATCCCCCCTTCCGGGTGGCGGGCTTTCAGATAGCGCCGCAGCAGATGATATTGCTCTTCCGTGGCCCAGGGGTCGCAAGCCGCGACATGGAGATCGGAATTGCGGCGCAGAGTGCGGCGCTGCGACCGCGTCGGCT
>CAZIAA010000184.1:0-4034 GCA_964537365.1 uncultured Sandaracinobacter sp. | reverse complement strand
GACCAGCTGCGCCTGAATGGCAGCGCCGGCTTCGGCCGCGGCCTGGTTGATGGCATCGCGGATACCGGTCAGGCTGTTCTGATCGCTGCCGATGGTGATGGCGAGCTCAGCGATTGCCGAGGGGGTGAATCCTTCAGCGTCGGTGGCGCCGGCAACCGCGCCAAAGCGGATGGTGATGCTGCCTTCGCCAATGGCGGCGTCGGGGTCGGCAAAGGCGGCCGAGGCCAGCGCCTGTCCGCGCGCCAATTGTCGGACCTCGATCGACTGGCGCTCGATGGTCGATCCGGGGCTGACGCTCAGGCCCAGGATAGAGGGGTCTGATACGGCCGGCTGTCCGGACAATTCGCCGGTGGCGATGCGCCGATCGACTGCTGTCACCATGGCGTCCAGCGCAGAGCGAAACTGGCCGAGTGCGGAAATCTGTGCTTCAACGCGCTCAAGACGGCTGTCGATGCGCTGTTGTCGGGGCTCGCGCTCTGCTGCCAGAAGTTCTTCCGTCAGGGTTTTGACGTCGATTCCGGAGCCGGCGTTCAGGCTGGTGAGGGCGTTCAGCATATCGCTTGTGGTGAACGGCACCATGGCGGGAATATTTAAAACTGCCTTTTGTGGCATTGTGTTGCAGGCAATACTTGCAGGCGGGTTGCTGTGCTGCTACCTGTTTTCACAAGGTGTAGTCACCCGCGAAGGCGGTGCGGAAGTGCTGGACGGATTCGTCCGGATGGTCTGCAATCCTCTGCATATTGCACAAGATGTTACCAAAATCGGAAAACAGATTGCGCAAGTTCGGAGAAACCGCGCAGCGGGTTGGTGACGCCGACCGAAATTATCGGGGTGGAATGCAGCTTGTCAGGAATCTTTCGCAGATGATGAACCGGAAGGTACTGGCGGCGAGCTTTGGACAGAGCGTTTTCCACACGCCCCATGGTCCGATTATCAATTCAATCCTTTCCAGACCAGTGCTGTCGCGCACGGGGCTGGCTGTTTCAACCGTCACCGGCGCGGCCAATGCCGGTTATCCCCCTTTCGTGCGGGCCGCTTTTCTCATCTTTGCAAATGGCCCGTTCCATATTCGCCGCAATTGCACCGACCCGGTCGTTGTGCATGCGGCCAGGAGAATTCAGAATGGCAACAAGAATGCTGATCGACGCCCGCCACCCGGAGGAAACCCGGGTTGCCGTCGTCGACGGGAATCGTATCGAGGAATTTGATTTCGAAGCGGAAGCGCACAAGCAGATCCGCGGTAATATCTATCTCGCCAAGGTCACCCGGGTCGAACCGTCATTGCAGGCGGCGTTCATTGATTATGGCGGCAACCGTCACGGTTTTCTGGCATTTTCCGAAATTCACCCGGATTATTACCAGATCCCCAAGGAAGATCGCGAAGCCCTGCTGCGCGAGGAGCAGCAGATCGCCGAGGAACAGGTCGAAGCGGATGACGTGGCCGCCGAAAAGGCCGCAACGAAGGACGATGCCGCAACCGATCCGGAGGCCGAAACCGACGCATCCGGCAATGGCGATGATGCGCCGACCGAAGCCGGTGGTGACGGCCATTCCGAAAGCCAGGGCAGCGACAGCAATGACGAAGTCAGCGCCGAGGCCCTGCGACGCCGGCGCATGGCGCTCAGGCGGCGCTACAAGATACAGGAAGTCATTCGCCGCCGGCAGGTGATGCTGGTGCAGGTGGTCAAGGAAGAGCGCGGCAACAAGGGCGCTGCTCTCACCACCTATATCTCGCTGGCCGGGCGCTATTCGGTGCTGATGCCCAATACCGCGCATGGCGGCGGCATCAGTCGGCGCATATCCAATGCCGCCGACCGCAAGCGGCTGAAGCAGGTTGTTGCCGAGCTGAAACTGCCAGTGACGATGGGCGCCATTGTGCGTACGGCCGGGTTGCAGCGCACCAAGACCGAAATCAAGCGCGACTTTGATTATCTGGCGCGGCTGTGGGACGAAATCCGCGACAATACGCTGCAATCCACGGCGCCGGCGCTGATTTACGAGGATTCCGACCTCATCAAGCGCGCCATTCGCGACATCTATAATCGCGAGATCGAAGAAGTTCTGGTCGACGGAGCCGAAGGCTATACCCAGGCCAGAAACTTCATGAGGCTGCTGATGCCGAGCCATGCCCGGCGGGTAAAATCCTATACCGAAGCAGTGCCATTGTTCCACCGCGCCGGCGTGGAAAACCAGCTGGCGGAATTGCTGGATCCGGTCGTCACGCTGAAATCCGGCGGCTATCTGGTCATCAACCCGACCGAGGCGCTGGTGTCGATCGACGTCAACTCCGGCCGTTCGACGCGGGAATACAATATCGAGGAAACCGCGCTCAAGACCAATATCGAAGCCGCCAATGAAGTGGCGCGGCAATTGCGCCTGCGCGATCTGGCCGGACTGGTCGTCGTCGATTTCATCGACATGGAATCGCATGGCAACAACCGCAAGGTGGAGCGCGCCCTGAAGGATGCGCTGAAACAGGATCGGGCACGTATTCAGGTCGGGCGCATTTCGTCCTTTGGTCTGCTGGAAATGAGCCGCCAGCGCCTGCGCACCGGCATTCTGGAAGCATCGACGCATGTCTGCCCGGTGTGCGAAGGGCTGGGGCTGGTGCGCACTGACGGCTCGGCGGCGCTGGCAGCGCTGCGGCTGCTGGAACAGGAAGCCGTGAAGGCGCGGGCCAGCCGCTTTCTGCTGAAAGCCGATACCCCGGTTGCGGTCTATCTGTGGAACAACAAGCGGCTGGAAATCGCCGAACTGGAGGCGCGTTATGGCGTGACGGTTCTGGTCGAACCGGACAGCAGCCTGATGGGCGGTCGCTGCACGGTGGAAACATCCGGGCCGCCGCCCGCCGATGCGCCGCGCATCGCCGAATTGTCGGGGGCGCTGCCGGGCACGGAAGCGCCGAAAAAGGCCAGCAGCGCTGCTGCGGCGGACACGCGCGAAGACGTGGACGTCGACTATGAGGATGACCACAGGAGCGATAATGAACGCAGCGGCCGGCGCCGCCATGGCCGCCGTGGCACTGGCCGCAACGGGCAGGCTGGTTCGCAGAGCGACCGCAATGGTGGCAAGCTTCAGGCAGCATCCGAAGCCGAGACTGCCGACACTGCCACCGCTGCCACCGCGACCGAAGACGGCGACGCAGCCTCTGCGTCCGGCAGCGAGGGGCGGGCGGAGAAAAGCGGCCGCCGCCGCCGCGGCCGGCGCGGCGGACAGCGCCGGGATGGCACGCGCAACCGGGAAGCGCAGGGCACGGCGGATGCCGACACGGCGCCGGAGTCGGACGCGGGGGCAGGCGATGATTCCGGTGCCGCGTCCGCGTCCGATGATGCGCCGGTGGCCGACAGCGCACCCATGCAAGCCACAGAAGGCGCGGACACGGACGTGACAGCCGCCAGCACCGAGGGCGAGCACGCCGATAGCCAGACCGACAGTACTGCGGATTCGCCGGCGCCACGCCGGCGCCGGCGCCCGGCCACCCGGGAATCGCGTGCCGCGGCACAGGCGCAATCCGAAGCTGCTGAAACCACGCAACCGACTGCAGCCGCCGATACCGATGCCGCGCCGGTGGCGGAATCCAGCCAGGATTCCAGCCAGGTGGACACGACCGAAGCCATGCCTTCGGCCGCTGCAAAGCCGTCGGCCGCAGCCGACGATGTTGCTGTGCGAGGTGATGCCGCCGTTGAGGAAGTTGAACCGCAGCCGCAGCCGGACAGTTCGCCGCCCTCGGATACAGCCGAAGACGGTGCAGATGCGCCAGAACCGCGTCGTGGCTGGTGGCAGCGGACATTTGGAGGCTAGGGCCGGGGACACGCCCCGCACCGAAGGAGGATAGATGATGCTCAGTTGGCTCGGCGTCATATTGATTGGATTTCTGGCGGGGCTGCTGGCGCGGCTGTTGTCCGGCAATCCCGCCAGCCCGCAGGGCTGTTTGCTGACGACTTTTCTGGGCATTGTCGGTGCCGCGCTGTTCACTTGGATCGGACAGGTGAGCGGCATGTATGCGCCAGGCGAAAAAGCTGGCTTTATCGGCG
>CAZIAA010000183.1:0-4037 GCA_964537365.1 uncultured Sandaracinobacter sp. | reverse complement strand
CGCAGATCGCCGAGGCTGGTTTTCAGCGCTGCCGGGTTCATTGCAAACAGCACATCGGGCTGGTCGCCGGCGGTGTCGACGCGGCTGGTGCCGAAGTTGATCTGAAAGGAAGAGACACCGAACAAGGTGCCTTGGGGAGCGCGAATCTCGGCGGGAAAATTCGGGAAGGTGGCAAGGTCGTTTTCAGCCAATGCAGTCGATAGCGTGAATTGTCCGCCTGTCAGCTGCATGCCGTCGCCGGAATCGCCGGCGAAGCGGACAACGACTGAATCCGCTTCTTCCGGGTTGCTCTGATGGTGCTGTGCATCCCCATCGCCCTGAGCCTTGGCCTTGGTTGCCATTTGCTACGCTCTCCCAATCATTCATCCAGCACGTCCTGGACTCAGTCACGCCTTACGCCTGTTGCAGCCCGGCGTTCAATACGCGTTTTCGTTGTGAGTCCGAAGCTTTTGCTACTGTCTTTGCGGTGGGGCGGATTGCGTGCGCGCCAATGACCGGCTTTGTTCCGGAGATGGCGCGACGCAACCCGGCCAGCCGGCCCGGCGCGGGCCAGCCCGGCTTTTCCGCCGCGCATGGGCTTTTTGGCCTCTGCCTGCCTGCACACTTGCATCGGAATCAAAGCCGGGCTAGGGGCGCACTTCAGCTGCTGTTCCTCGGTAGCTCAGCGGTAGAGCATCCGACTGTTAATCGGACGGTCGTAGGTTCGAATCCTACCCGGGGAGCCATTAAAACACGGCAAGCGCTTGATAGTTAATCACCTTCCCGACATGCAGAAAAGTCGAGGCCATATTGGACCTGTTATGGGTGTGGGATAGGGCACATCTATAAGGAGGCTCGTGCTTTTGGTCATCCGCAGACGACCAATGCAGTTCAGCCCCCGCAACGGGCGCTCTCGGGAAGTGATTGCGGAAACAGAACCGCTCTTCGGTAAAAAATATCAGCGAAATCAATAGACAATGGCGGAAGCGGTGGGATTCGAACCCACGATACCCTTGCGGGTATGCCAGTTTTCAAGACTGGAGCCTTCAACCACTCGGCCACGCTTCCATAACATTCAGGCGCTTGTCGCTTGCAACTGGCTTATGGGCGCTTTCACCATCCAAGCCGAGCTGACGCTAGCCCCCGTAAATATTTTCACTCACTCAGCTTGCGGCCACGCTTTTTTGTGGCTTTCAAGACCAGTGCGTTCAACCGCTCTGTCAATCCACTCCGGCCGCTCTGGCGATATTGCGAAAATCATTGCCGTCGCCGGCCATTGCTGTCGCCCCATAGACGATGTTGTCATTGGGCGGAAAGGGGGATTCACTTTTGCCGGGCATCTGTGGCACAAGGCTTTGCATGCGACACTGGATTCTGGCTGCCTGCCTGCTCGCCGCTGCCCCTGTCATTGCTGCGGAATCGCCCCCGGCCGAGCAATTTCCCGCCTGGCTGCAAAGCTATCGGGCGAGTGCGATCACGCGCGGACTGAACCCGGAATGGGTGGATGCGACGCTTGCCGATGCGCGCTATTCCGAACGCGCCGTCAGCCTCGATCGCAACCAGCCGGATGATTCCGGCAAACGCAACATCTTCGCCGATTATCTCAGGCGGACTTTGACGCAACAGCGCATCGATGACGGCCGCGCGCGCGCGGCGGCCAACCGGGATCTGCTGCGACAGGTGGAAACCAATACCGGCGTTGCGGCGGAAATCATCGTCGCCATCTGGGGCATGGAAACCAGCTATGGCCGTGTCACTGGCGGTTTCGATCTGCCATCGGCCATTGCCACTCTGGCGTTTGATGGCCGGCGTGAAGCATTGTTTACCCGGGAACTGGATTCGCTGGTGAAGATCGTCGGCCAATACCGCATCCCGCGCACGCAACTGAAGGGCAGCTGGGCCGGCGCCTTTGGTCAGGCGCAGTTTCTGCCATCCTCCTATCTGGCCTATGCCGTCGATGGCGATGGCGATGGCGTCGTGGACATCTGGAATTCCACTGCGGATACCTTTGCCTCCATTGCCAATTACCTGCGCGAAAGCGGCTGGCAGGCCGGCATCCCCTGGGGGTTCGAAGCGGGGGTGCCGCCGGGCTTTGACCGCCAGTCGGTCGCCAATCCGGTGCGGCCGACAAGCTGCATCCGGCCGCTGGAACGACATTCGAAATGGCTGCCGGTACAGGATTGGAAAAACCAGGGTTTCCGGCCTCTGAATGCCTTCTGGCCGGCGGATGATGTCAAAATGGCGCTGGTGGAACCGGACGGGCCGGGCGAAGGCGCTTATCTGATTACGGGTAATTATCGTGCAATCATGGAATATAACTGCTCCAATTTCTACGCGCTTTCGGTGGCGCGCCTCGGCGATGCCGTCCGCTCGGCAATCCGGCCTTAGCCTGACGCTTTGTCTTGGGCTGTTGCTGGCGGCCTGCGCGTCGCAGCCGAAAACCGGCATGCGCCAGCCGCTGCCGCCGACTGCGCCCGGCATTCCCGGAGTCAAGATTGGCAAGCCCTATGAAGTCTTTGGCGTGCGCTATGTGCCGAGGGACGACCGCAGTTACGATGAAAAGGGCATCGCCAGCTGGTATGGGCCGACCTTCCATACCAAGCCGACCGCCAATGGCGAGATCTACAATCAGGAGGATCTGACGGCGGCGCACAAGACCTTGCCGATGCCCAGCTGGGTGGAAGTGACCAATCTCGAAAATGGCCGCAAGCAGGTGGTGCGGGTGAATGACCGCGGCCCGTTCGTCGATGGGCGGATCATCGATCTGTCGCGCAAATCTGCCGAGGTACTGGGGGTGGAACGCCCCGGCATCGCGCGGGTGCGGGTGCGGCGGGTGTTCCCGGAATGGGACTGGGCACGCCAGACGCCGGTGCAGACCGCGCCGGTGCAACTGGCGCAGGCCGAGCAGGCTGTGCCCGTGACGACAACGGCGCCCACCGCGCGCGATTATGTCGATCCGCCGCTGGATCCGGTGTCGGCAACCAGGTCCGACATGCCAGCGGCGCCCAAGCCTCCGACGCCGGGTTACATCCAGGTTCCGCCGCAGGTTCAGCCAGTTGTCGGCACCTATTACATTCAGGTCGCAGCCCTGTCCGACGAAGGGCGGGCGCGGGCATTGGCATCGGTGATGGCGGATTACGGGCCGTCGCGCGTCGAACAGACGGCCGGTGGCCTGTGGCGGGTGCGCATCGGGCCACTGTCGGATACGCAGATCAGCAATACGCTGTATGATGTGCAGATGGCGGGCTATCGGGACGCACGCATTGTCCGGTGAGCGTCCTGTGCCGGGGCGGCTGATTGCCTTTGAAGGCGGTGAGGGGGCTGGAAAATCCACCCAGATTGCGATTTTATCCGAACGTCTTGCGGCACGCGGCGAAGATGTCGTGGTAACCCGGGAACCAGGTGGCACGCCGGGTGCTGAGGAAATCCGCGCCTTGTTCGTGCATGGCGGACAGGCGCGCTGGACGCCGGAGACGGACGCCCTGCTGGTGACGGCGGCGCGGGCCGATCATGTCGCGCGGCTGATCCGGCCGGCGCTGCAGGCGGGCAAGACCGTCCTGTGTGATCGCTTCGTGCATTCGACTCTGGCCTATCAGGGCCATGCCGGTGGTCTCGATCCGGATGCGCTGCTGGCGCTGCACCGTTTTGCAACCGGCGATCTGTGGCCGGATCTGGTGCTGTGGCTGGACCTGCCGGTGGAACTGGGGTTGCAGCGTTCACGGGCGCGGGGTGGCGCGTCCGGCGCCGCCACAGAGCAGCGTTTTGAAGGCTTTGCGCTGGATTATCACGCCCGTGTGCGAGCGGGCTTTACAGCACTTGCCAAAGCCGATCCGCGCATTCGCCGCATCGATGCCGCGCGCAGTGCAGAGCTGGTGGCGCAGGATATTGCCGCCGTCGTGCTGGCCTGACTGGCGGGGTCGGCACCGAAAGCCTATCTGAACGCGCATGGCAATCACGATCCGCAGAAGCCTGGATGATGCGCCGCTGCCGGAAGGCTTTGTGCCGAACTGGCCGGTGCGCCCGGAAAAGACCGAGGGCGGCAAGCGCTTTCAACTGAA
>CAZIAA010000182.1:0-4049 GCA_964537365.1 uncultured Sandaracinobacter sp. | reverse complement strand
ACCCGTGCTGATGCAGCGCTTCAGCCTGAACGACCGGCAGGCCGAAGCGATATTGAACATGCGCCTGCGTTCCTTGCGCCGGCTGGAGGAAATGGAGCTTCGTCAGGAACAGGAGCAGTTGATCGCTGAACAGGACAAGCTCGAAGCGCTGGTCAATTCGCCGGCGCGGCAGAAAACCGCGCTCAAGAAGCAATTGGCCGACCTGCAAAAGGAATTCGGCGGCGGCACGGCGCAGGGCGCGCGCCGCTCCAGCTTTGCCGACGCCCCCGAAGCCATCGCCATCGACCGGCTGACCATGATCGAGCGCGAGCCGGTGACCGTGATCATTTCGGCGCGCGGCTGGCTGCGGACGCAAAAGGGCCATCAGGATCTCTCCGACCTGTCCGGCCTGAAGTTCAAGGAAGGCGACGAATTGCGGCTGGCCTTTCACGCCGAAACCACCGATCGAATCCTGCTGGCGGCGGCCGGCGGCCGCTTCTTCACGCTGGCGGCCAATGACCTGCCCGGCGGTCGCGGCTTTGGCGAACCATTGTCGCTGCTGGTGGACTGGCCGCATGACGAGGATCTGGTGGCCGCCCTGCCCTTTGCCGACGGCTTGCGGCTGTTCCTTGCCGCCAACGACGGCCGCGGCTTTGTCGCGGATGCGGAAAAACTGCTGGCGGAAACGCGCAAGGGCCGGCAGGTGGTGAATGTGAAGGCCCCGGCGGTATTGCAGGTGGTGCAGCCCATTCAGCCCGATCACGATCATGTCGCGGTCATTGGCGAAAATCGCCGCATGCTGGTCTTTGCCATGGCCGATCTGCCGGAAATGGCGCGCGGACGCGGCGTCATCCTGCAGAAATACCGCAACGGCGGGCTGTCGGATGCAATCACGCTCAACTTTGCCGCCGGCCTCAGCTGGACCATGGGCGGCGAATCCGCCCGCACCCGCACCGAAGCCGATCTGCGCCCCTGGCAGGGTGCGCGCGCCAGCGCCGGCCGCATGGCGCCGCAGGGTTTTCCGAAAGACAATCGCTTCCCCTGACATGCAGCTGGATGGCCGGCCGATCTGCGCCCGACGGCAATTCATCCGGCAGCTGCTGGCGGCAGGTCTGGGCCTGACATTGCCGATGCCCGCCGCTCTCGCCCAGAGCAGTGCGAACAGCGAGGTCCCCCTCGCGCGCAGGCCTTATCCATTGCCGCGCACACAGGTCATTCGCATTCCGGCCCCGGCGCTCGGGCGCAGCTATGATTATGCCATCACGCTGCCGCCCGGCTACAGGACAAATGCAGCGCGCCGCTATCCAGTGCTGATGTACACCGATATGCCGCAGAGCATTGCACTGCTGGTCGGCATGCAGCAGCGGTTGCGCGCCGATGAAGCCGGCCTTGAGGACGCCATTCTGGTGGGGCTTGGCTATGCCGTTGGCGACACCCGACAATACAGCCGCCGGCGCGATTACACCCCCAGCATCCACGGCGACATCGACGCCGTCTCCGATATGCCGGGGCGACCGGTGCGCTATGGCGAAGCGGAAGATTACCGACAGCATCTGGCAAATGATGTGCTGCCCGTGATCGAGCGGCATTTTCGCATTGATCCGGCCCGCCGCATATATCTGGGGCATAGCTATGGCGGCCTGTTTGGAACGCATGTGCTGCTGACGACGCCGCGCATGTTTGCGAAATACATCCTGATCTCGCCGTCGCTGTGGTTCGGGCAAAGGCTGATGATTGCGCGCGAACGCGGTTATGCCAGTAGCCATAATGACCTTCCGGCCGAGGTCTGTTTCCTGATCGGCAGCCTGGAAACCGTGCCCGACCCCGATATTGTCGCCCACAGCCACAGCCGCATGAAAATGGTGGAGGACATGGCGGAACTGGTGCGCAATCTGCGCGCCCGCAATTATCCGAGCCTGCATGTCGCGGAAAGAATCCTCGTCGGAGAGGATCATCTGTCGGTCTATGTGCCAGCGGTTCACGCCGGGTTGCTGTGGGCGCTGCCGGGGCATGACCGATAGCGCCCTGCACGAATTTTTGGCTTCTGACCTGCTGGCGGCTGTTGTCAGCAAAACGCGATGTCGCTAGCCTGTTCCCCGTTCTGAAAAGGGGAAATCGGTGCGGTTTCGCCGATCCCTGCAAGGGCAGGCCCTGACCTTCGCTTTGGCGTCGTGTCCCAGGATCCGAAGCGCTGCTGCAATGGTGCCGTGGCGCACAAGGGGTTTTGGCTATGCAGCATCAGATTTCCGTCATCACCATCGGTATCCGCGACCTGGCGCGTTCCCGCCATTTCTATGTGCATGGCTTCGGCTGGACGCCGGTATTCGAAAATACAGAGATCATCTTCTATCAGATGAACGGCTTCGTGTTGGGACATTCGAAAAATCCGCTCTCGAAAAAGACATGAACCGCTTCGGGCTGTCTGCGCCCGGCGCATTCTCGCTGGCGCATAATGTGCCGACACGGACGGATGTCGAAAACGTGATTGCGCAACTGGTCCAAGCTGGCGGCCGGCTCATCAGGCCGGCGGACTCGCCACCACATGGCGGTTTTCGCGGCTATGTGGCCGATCCCGACGATCACGCCTGGGAAATCGCATGGAACCCTGACTGGCCGATCGACGAGAACGGCCATGTGACCTTTGCAGCCGCAAATAATCCAGCACCTCGGGATTAGCGCCGGGCGCCTTCGGGGAACAGCACCCTTTCCGGATCCTGATTGAGCGCCAGCAGCGCCTGCCGCAATATGCGGTTGCGGCGGCCGGTGGTGTCGGTTGGCAGCACCGGATAGGACACCACGGCTTCCAGCCAGCCACGGTTGTTGTCGCGGAAATAGACTTCGGCATGCACCGCCGCATGTTCCGGATGCTGTTCGGCAAAATCTGTGTCGGCTGCCGTCTGCAGGCAGGATTCGACGAACCGGATGTCGCTGCCATAGCGGATCTGCAGCGTCGTCTCGTTCCAGATGAACGGCCGGTACTGGCCAGTGTAATTGATGATTTCGGACTTCAGGATCAGGCTGTTGGGGAAATGGATGACCCGTCCGCTCAAGCGGTCATTGCCGAGATAGGGGCCGCCGAATTCCTGAATGCGGGTGTCGAGATAGCTGATTTCCAGCACGTCGCCACAGAGATTGCCCAGCTGGATGCGGTCCCCGACATGATAAGGGTGGCGGAAGATGATATACAGCCAGGAAATGAAAGAGGTGATCGGCGCCTGCAGGGCAAAGCCCAGAATCAAGGAGATCAGGCCGAAGCTGACGGCGGCGGCATAGAGATTCTGGAAAATGAAGGAGACGGCCACGATCGCCGCCAGCAGGAACACAATGAGACTATTGACGCGGGTCAGATTGTAGCGAATGCCTTCGACTTCGCTTTTGCGCTCGATCACATATTCGATGATGCTGCCAAGCAGGAAAATGAAGCTGATCGACAGCATGGCCAGCGCGAAACGCCCGACAAATGGCAAAAAGCGATGCAGATTGGCCGGCAATACGCTGCCGACATCCGATGCTTCCACCAGTTGGACGGCATAACGCGCCAGCAGAAATGCAAACACCAGAGCGGCGTTCACGGCAATCTTGCGTTTATTCTGTTCCTGCATGGGGCCCAGCCATAACCGCCGCGCCGCGCCGGGGCTAGCGCCTCTTGCCGCGCCAACGCTCGCTGGCGCGGGTGCCCGGCCGTCCGGCCGCGGCCCGACCGACCGGGCCACCAGCACGGCGCCGGCGGATGCCCAGTTCGCCATCTTCCAGCCGGCGCATTTCATCGCGCAGCCGCGCTGCTTCTTCGAATTCCAGTTCGGCCGCCGCCGCCAGCATGGTCTTTTCCAGCTCGGCCAGATGCGCCTTCAGATTATGCCCGGTCAGCTGCGGTTCGGCGCCTTCGGCCTGAGCATCGGGGTCATTGGCCGCCACATGCGCCACCACATCGGCCACGGCCTTTTTCACCGTTTGCGGTGTGATTCCATGTGCTTCGTTCCAGCCGATCTGCTTTTCGCGCCGGCGTTCGGTTTCCTCGATCGCGCGCTGCATGCTGCCGGTCACCTTGTCGGCATAAAGAATGACCCGGC
>CAZIAA010000181.1:0-4053 GCA_964537365.1 uncultured Sandaracinobacter sp. | reverse complement strand
GCACCACAAAATTAATAGCCTAAGGCCAGTTCGCAATCAGGGGCCGCGGGTTCGAATCCTGCAGCCGGCACCATGAATCCCCCGGCAAATCCTCCGGCCGAATGGGCGCATTTGCGAAATCGGCGCCTCGCAGCCTGACCCGCCAGCCACCAGCAGCTTGCCGTTTCCGAATCGGCCCGTCCGGATCACGGCAACTGCACTCTGTTGCTTTGTTCTGGCACAATTTATGCTATGAATGCCTGCTAGGTCACGGACGGGGGGCATATGCTGAATCGACGCATTTTTCTGGCTTCATCGCTCGCTCTGGCGGCCTTGCCCGCCCGGGTTCTGGCGCAGGATTCCGGCCGTTACGTCGGCGAATTGCTCCTGAAGCCGCTGAGTGACGGCCGGCTCATGCAGTTGCAGAACAGTTTCGGCTATGTCGACCCCGCGGGCGCCCGCTGGCCGGTGCCAGCGCAGGCCGTCGTCGACGGCGCCTCCATTCCGCGCGTGCTGTGGCCCGTTGTCGGCGGTCCGTGGGAAGGCAGCTATCGGCAGGCCTCCGTCGTCCATGACTGGTATTGCGCCGTCCGCACCCGGCCCTGGAAACACACCCACAAGATGTTCTACGACGCCATGCGCACTTCCGGTGTGCCGCCGATGCGCGCCAAGATCATGTTTCTCGCAGTCTTCTATGCCGGCCCGAGCTGGGACGACCTCACCCTGCAGACTTCCCGCATCCTGTCCGACAATGGCACCCGCCGGCTGGACCCGCCGGGCATGCAGCCAGCCAGCCATGGTTTTGCCAGCACAGAGGAAGCCAATGCCGCCGAACAGGCACTGCTGGCCGAATTCGACGATCTTTCAAAACAGGTCATCCGCGCCGATCTTCCGGTTGATGCGATCGAACATCTGGTGAATGAAAATGGCAGGGCAGAAGATGTCGCGGCAATGCTGCCCTGAGCTTGGTAAAAGGGGGGTGTCATGCGCCTGAAAATCCGGCCGGCCATCCGGCACCTGCTCTATCTGTGCGCATTCTTTACACTGCAATTCGCACCACAACCGGCGCAGGCGCAGAATTTCGATCCACGCCCGGCGCTGGCAACCCTGATTTCCGGGTTTCAGAATTGCGGCCCGCCTTCGGCATTCTATGGCCTGTCGCCCTATGTCTGGCAATTCATCTATCAGCAGACCGGCGGCAGCGGCTGCTATGCCGTGATTGCCGCCGCCGGCCCGGTCACGCGCATGGACGTGACGGACACCCATGAACTGCCGCTTGGCCCGGTCTATGTGATCCGCGTCGCCTATGCCGGAATTGCCAATTATTCCGCGCCGATGCAGGCGGACTGGTTCGTCGGCTTCAACCGCGCAACGGGCAGCATCGAATATCTCAACTTTCAGGCCGCCGGCACGGGCGCCGCGCCCACCATCGAACAGGGTCCCGACCCATCCCGATCGATGGGCGGTGTGGTGACCGAGCCAGAGCCGACGCCTGCGCCAGACCCCACACCGACGCCGCATCCCGGCCCGGCGCAAAATTCGCAATCGGCCGCGCTGGAACGCGCCTGCGCGAATTTCCCGCTGATGTGCGTCAAGCCGAAATAGCAGCATGGCGGTCTGGCAATGGCATCGGCGGCAGGTCGTCCTCGGCGGTCTGCTGACGCTCGTCCCCGGCCCGTTCGCCTGTGCCGCCCCGGCGCAAACGGCGCAAACAGCGCAAAATCCCGATCAGGGCGGCTGCTGGCTGCCGGAAGAGCAGACATCGAGCTTCACCCACAGCCACAATAATGGCCGTGCCCTCGCGCGCGAAGTGCTGGTGTCGCAATCCGGCGTGGAGGATCTGGAACTGGCGCTGGTGCTGACCTTGCAGCATCTCGCCGACATGTTCGGCGTGCTGCCGAATTTTTCCTATTACGAAGAAAAAGGCGGCCGCAACGCCAAGGCGACCAGCCGCGACCTGCTGGGGGGGCGCCAGGACGGCACCGTGCTGCTGGGCACCAGATTGCTGCGCGATCTGCTGGCCCGGCCCTATCGCGATGCCGCCATCGTTGCTGTCTGCGCGCATGAATTCGGCCATATCATTTCCTATGCCAATGGCATGATCCACAAGCTTGCAGCCAAAACTGACGCCTCGCCATTTCGCGCCGAGCAATTCGCCGATTTCATGGCCGGCTATTACGCTGGCGTGGGCAAGCGCGAGAATTCCGATTTCCCGGCCGTCATGTTCGCCGAGTCAGTCAGCCGTTTCGGCGATTCCACCCATGGCAGCGGCACGGAACGCGCCGAAGCCGTGGTCGAAGGGTTCAAGCGCGCCTGGTACGCCCAGGACCAGCCGCTGGCGGCGGCGCAACGCGGCCTCGCCTTTGCCCTGAGCCGAACGCAGGGCTGATTTCCCCGCAGCCCCGCGGCAACAGTGGCTGGCGTCGGCCATTTGCCCCGTGCTAGGCGGGCAGCGCCATGCCGCCCTCCTTCCACGATCCTGCCGAATCGCGCCCGCATTTCCGGCTGACCCGCCGCGGCCTGCTGATCGGCACCGGGGCAACGCTCGGGCTTGCCGTCGGCTATGCCTTGTGGCCGCGCAGCTACCCCGGCGGCATGGCCGCGCATGCCGGCGAAACCGGCTTTGGCCCCTGGCTGCGCATTGCCCCCGATGGCCGCACCACTATCGCCGTTCCGCAGGCGGAAATGGGGCAGGGCGTGATGTCGGCATTCGCCCAGATCGTCGCCGACGAACTGGGCGCCAGCTGGCAGTTGATGGCCGTCGAACCCGCCACCTGGCACCCGGTCTATGCCAATGCCGCAGTGCTGCGCGAATTTGCCGATGGTTTGCCGCGCCTGCCACAGGCCTTTGCCCGCCATCTGCCGGCGCGAACGGCAGAGCAGTTGAATTTCCACCTGACCGCGGCCAGCACGTCCTTGCGCAATTACCATGATGCGCTGCGCCTGGCGGCGGCAGAGGCGCGGCAATTGCTGATTGCCGCCGCCGCCCGCAAATGGGGCGTGGCCGCCGCCCGCATCGACACCGCCAATGGCGCGATTTTCTACAAGGCCAATCGCATGCGATTCGGCGATGCCGTGGCGCTGGTCGATCTCAGCGCCAGCCCGGCAAAACCGGCCTTGCGCGCGGCGACGGCACGGCCATTGGCGGGCAAGGTGCTGCCACGCATTGATCTGCCGCCCAAGGTCGATGGCCGCGCGCGCTTCGGCAGCGATGTGCGCATCCCCGGTCTGGTCTATGCCGCCATTCGCCATGGGCCGATCGGCAGCCGGCTGACCGCGCTCGACAGCCCCGAAGGAATCGTCGCTGTCAATGGCGCGGACTGGGGCGGAAACTGGTTTGCAAGCATCGGCCACACCAATTGGGAAGCGCGGCAGAATCTCAGCCGTATCAAGGCGCAGTTCAGCACCGGCAACCGCCCGGATCAGGCCGCGCTGCAAAAAATCCTGATTGACGCCGCGCGCAGCAGCACCGGCAGCGTGCTGGTCAGCCGTGGCTCCGTGGATGCCATGGCTGACCCGCAAAACCGGGTGGAGGCGGAATATCAGCTGCCATTTCTGGCGCATGCATCGCTTGAACCATTGACGGCGACAGCCCGGCTGACCGGCGCACGCGCCGAAATCTGGGGGCCAACGCAGTCGCTCAGCTTTGCCCATCAGCAAGTGGCACAGGCACTGCAGATGCCGACCGAGGCCGTCACCATTTATCCGACGCTGATCGGCGGCGGTTTTGGCCGCGCGATCGAGCCGGACGCCATGGTCGAAGCCGCCCTCATTGCCCGCGCCGTCGATCGCCCGGTGCAATTGAGCTGGAGCCGGGCGGAGGATTTCCACAACGGCCGTTTCCGCCCGCCGGCCATCGCGCGGGCGCGCGGCAACCTCGCCGCCGGGCGCATTGCCGCCATCAACATTCGCATCACATCGCCGGTGCTGCTGGCCGATGTCCTCGGGCGGCAGATGCCCGACATCGCCCCCGATGCCGATGCCGGCAATGCCTTCGACATCGCCGGCCTGGAATCGATTCCCTATGCGATCGACAATCTGCGCATCACCCATGTGCCGGTGCGCTTGCCGGTG
>CAZIAA010000180.1:0-4069 GCA_964537365.1 uncultured Sandaracinobacter sp. | reverse complement strand
CGAACCCGTGTTTTCGCCGTGAAAGGGCGACGTCCTGGACCGCTAGACGAAGGGGTCAGCGCTTGGAAGGCAGCCGGTTAGCTGTTGCGTTGCGCACAGTCAAGCCGGTGAAGGCGAAATGCCGGCATGGATTGCTGAAATATGGCAGGCCGTTGGTGGGGGGATCAAGCCAGCGCGGCGTCCTCCAGCTGCAGTTGCGCCCGCACCCGGCCCTGCCAGCTGTCGGCCTTGATGCGGCCGGCCAGGTAAAGCGGTTGTTTGCCGGCTTCGATCAGCATGGTTCCAAGCGCGCTTTCCAGCGCCCGGAAGGCGATGCCTTCGATGCGTCCGCCATCGGGGCCGCGCGCGACAAAGCGCAAATGGGTTTTTGGTTCCGTGCGGCCGACGGCATCGGCGCGCAGCAGTTGCACCGGGCCGACGGCGACACGCGGCGCCGGCCAGTCCTGACCGTAGGGGCCGCAGGCATCGAGCGCCTGCGCCAGTTCCGGCGTGACTGCGCGCGGCGCCACGGCAAGATCAATGGCCAGCGTCTGCGCCCGGCTGGCCTGCGCCACCGCTTGCGTGAGATGTCCGGCCAGCCAGTCGCGCAATTGCGGCAGGCCGGCCTGATCCAGCGTGACGCCGCAGGCCATGGCGTGGCCGCCGCCTTCGGCAATCAGGCCATGCGCCTTGGCGGCGAGCACCGCCGCCCCCAGATCGACGCCGGGAATGGAGCGGCCGGAGCCTTTGGCGATTCCGTTTTCATCAATGCTGAGCACCAGTGTCGGCCGCTGCAGTTTTTCCTTCAGCCGCGACGCAACGATGCCGACAACGCCGGGGTGCCAGCCCGTGCCGGCGACGATGGCGACGGATTGTGGCTCCTGCTCTGCGGCCAGGGCGAAGGCGGCATCGGTGACCTGCGCTTCGATGGCGCGCCTGTCGGCATTCAGCTGATCCAGTTCGGCGGCGATGCGGGCGGTTTCGGCGGCATCGTCGCTGGCCAGCAGGCGCACGCCCAGGCTGGAATCGCCGATGCGGCCGCCGGCGTTGATGCGCGGTCCCAGATGGAAGCCCAGATCATCCGCGCGTAAGGTTCCATCCAGACCGGCGACTTCGGCGAGGGCGGCCAGCCCGGGCGTCTGGCGTTCGTGCAGGCGCCGCAGCCCCAGCGCCACCAGAGCGCGGTTCAACCCTTTCAAGGGCACCACATCGGCAACCGTGCCCAGCGCAATGATATCCAGCCAGCGGCTGATGGCTGGTTCGGGGCGGCTGGCAAAGGCGCCGCGCCGGCGCAATTCCCGATTAAGGGCAACACCGAGCAGGAACGCCAGTCCGGCGGTGCATAATGTGCCATAATGCGCGGCATCGGCGCTTTCATCCAGCCGGTTCGGATTGACGAGGGCGAGCGCCGGCGGCAGCGCGGTGGAAGCCTTGTGGTGGTCGACCACGGCGACGTCGAGGCCGGCGTCACGCGCGGCCTGCAGCGGGGCAAAGGCCTGGGTGCCGCAATCGAGCAGCAGCACCAGCGTTGCGCCCCCCTGCTGCAGTTGCAGCAGGGCTTCGGCATTGGGGCCATAGCCTTCGAGGATGCGATCGGGGATATAGGGCGTGACATGCGCGCCCAGCGCCCGCAGCTGGCGCCAGAGAAAGGCCGCAGAGGTGGCGCCATCGACATCATAATCGGCGAACAGCGCGATTTGTTCGCCGGTTTCGACGGCATCGGCCAGCCGCGCCGCCAGCCTGTCCATGTCGCGAAAGATCGACGGATCCGGCAGCCAGTCGCGCAAGCTGGGGCGCAGGGTCTGCGCGATTTCGCGCATGTCACAGCCACGGCTGAGCAGCAGCCGGGCGGCCAGATCATCGGCCGGCAGGGCATCGGCGGTGTCGAGTGGCAGCGGCGACATGCGCCACTGCCAGCGCATTTCCCGGGCCGAATGGCTGACATTGAAAACAGGATCTGGCATGGGTGTGGCAACTGCTCGCGGTTGTGGCTGTCGCTGTCAAGAGGGGCGGGGGCTTCGCATTAGCGCAGGTTTGCGCCGGACAAAGAAATCTCTCTGGCCGATGCTTGCCGTTCGCAGCTAAGCGGCGCAGGGCGTGCAGAACAGAGTTTTCAAGATTGAGGAAGGATGAGCAAATTGGCAGACAGAAAATTGCACCGCGAGACGATGGCGCTGCATCACGGCTGGCGCGCGGACCCGATCACGGGGTCGGTCGCGGTTCCCATCCACCAGACCGTTTCGTTCCAGTTCAAGAACACCCGTCATGCCGCCGATCTGTTCGAATTGAAATGTGTTGACCCGCATCTTTATACCCGGATCGGCAATCCGACGACGGACGTGCTCGAACAGCGCGTGGCGGCATTGGAAGGCGGCGCTGCGGCGCTGGCGGTTTCGGCCGGGCAATCGGCATCGGCGTTTTCAGTGCTCAATCTGGCCCGCGCCGGCGATAATATCGTCAGCAGCGCCAATCTCTATGGCGGCACCCACAATCTGTTTGCCCACACCCTGAAGAATGTCGGAATCGATGTGCGCTTCACGGATTCGGACGAACCGCAGGCGTTTCTGGACAAGACCGATGACCGCACCCGCGCCTATTTCGCCGAAACCCTGCCCAACCCGCGCCTGATCGTGCCGCCTCTGGGCGATATCGCCGCCGCCGGCCGGCCGCTGGGCATTCCCCTGATCGTCGACAATACCGCCGCCACCTATATCGGCCGGCCGTTCGACCATGGCGCGGCCATTGCAGTCTATTCCGCGACCAAATATCTGGATGGCCATGGCAATGCCATTGGCGGCGTCATTGTCGATGGCGGCAATTTCGACTGGGAGGCCAATCCCGAACGCCAGCCGTTCCTGAACGAGCCCGACCCCAGCTATCACGGGCTGGTGTGGGCGCGCGATACCAAGCCGCTGGGCAACATCAGCTATATCCTGCGCGCCCGCACAGTGCTGCTGCGCGACTTCGGCTCGGCCATGTCGCCGTTCAACGCCTTCCTCATCCTGCAGGGGCTGGAAACCCTGCCGCTGCGGATGGAGCGGCATTGCGCCAACGCCCTCAAAGTGGCGGGATATCTGAAAGGCCGGCCGGAAGTCACCCAGGTGATCCACCCGTCACAGCAGACGGGCACGGACGCCGCACGGGCCAAGGCCGTTCTGCAAGGCGGGCTGGGCGCGCTGCTGGGCTTCGAGCTGGCCGGTGGCCAGGTCGCCGGGCAGAAGTTCATCGATGCGCTGAAGCTGGTTTACCATGTGGCGAATATGGGTGACACCCGCACCCTTGCCATTCACCCGGCTTCCACCACGCACCAGCAACTGACGGCTGAGGAACAGCTGGCCGCGGGCGTGACGCCGGGCTATGTGCGCCTCGCCATCGGCATCGAACATATCGACGATATTCTGGCCGACATCGGCCAGGCGCTGGACGCCGCCAGCGCCTGATGGCCGCCGGCGATTCCGCCGTGCCGTTCAGGCCGGCGGGTCGCCGCGGCGATTGCCAAGCACGCGGCGCACCGTGCCGCTGGAGGCGCGCATGACGATCGATTCGGTGGTGATTCGACCGGTATTGTAGCGGTGCACGCCTTGCAGCAGGCTGCCATCGGTCACCCCGGTTGCTGCGAAAATCACATCGCCCCTGGCCAGATCGTGCAATTGATAGATTCGGTCGAGGTCGGTGATTCCGGCCTTGGCGGCGCGGGCGCGCTCATCGTCGTTGCGGAACATCAGCCGGCCTTCGAACTGGCCGCCAACGCAGCGCAGTGCGGCCGCCGCCAGCACGCCTTCGGGGGCGCCGCCGGTGCCCATATAGATATCGATCGTGGTGCTGGGATCGGTGACGGCAATGACGCCGGCGACATCGCCATCGGGGATGAGGCGGATGCCGCAACCAATTCCGCGCAATTCGCGGATCAGCTCTTCGTGGCGGGGCCGATCGAGCACGCAGGCAATGATTTCATCCGGACGTATACCCTTGGCTCTGGCCAGGGCCGTGACATTTTCCGTTGGTGTTTTCGTCAGCGACACCAGCCCGGGTTCATGGCCCGGGCCGATGGCGAGCTTGTCCATATAGACATCGGGCGCATGCAGCCGGC